>DATEBN010000064.1:0-2273 GCA_035287785.1 Candidatus Babeliales bacterium | reverse complement strand
TTTTAATTTAATTTATGGTGGGTCAGATTATTTGCACATCAAGTAGAATTAAGACAGACTCTTGCGTCTTAATAATTTTCTAGTAATCTTAAAAAGTGTGTTAAACAGGAGGTTGTTAGGGTTTTTATGGGAAAATTGTGCAGTATAGTTTTATGTTTAGGTAGTTTTAGTACACCGTTGGTGAAGGCAATAGATATTGAGGCATGGGTAAGATCATTGCCAGTGGTTGAAATCACAGATACCGAAAGTGATTCAGGAAGTCCCAGCAGTCCCAGAGTTAAAATTAACCCAGTTGCTATGCCAGGTCCAAGCGTATTTGCAACTGTCGTGCCACTGCCAGTAGCTACGTGTAGAGTTTGTCCGGCGGCGCTGGGGAAACTGGCTGACTATTATTTAAGTGATAGATATACTATTGGCCAATTACACTATTTATTTCACGATAAAAGGGGTGATTTTAAGCCGTTTAAAGATTGTCACAATTGTGATCCTAGTCCTGTAACACGTAGAATTAAACATAGAGCTGCAGAGCGTATAATTGAGAATTTTTTTAAAAAAAATAATTTTACTCCGGCCATTGCACCAGATAGTGCATCTGCTACAGAGCCTACGATCGCAGGTGTTTTAGCATGGGCTGGCCCCTATTTAGCGGAGAAACAAAAACGAGCATTAGCATTACGTGGTGCTACAAGGCCAGCTATTATACGCATGCGCAAACGGAAAGCTGCTATTGTATTGGGTACAAACGACGCAGCAGATAGTTCTGGGATACGTAAGGTAGTAGCGCGCACAGCTAGTTAGGTTAATTTAGTGGAAAAAATATTAATATTTGAAAGATGTTAAGTCATGCCATACTTAAAAATATTACTGCGATTTTTCTGGGCTCTAATTTTTGTGGTTATGTCAACCCGAGCAGCTGAGTATCCTTATGTGGTAACTGGTGCAAATTCTGATGGTGGTTGGCCAGAAGAAAAAAGCTCAGAAGTGGGACAGTTACAAATGCTTAACACTGCGAATTTTAAAACTATTGCCGCGCTTCATAAGCAAATTGCACTGTTAAAGACGCCAGAGGTAATGAAAGCTATGGCACCAGATGATCATCTTAGATTACGCTTTTTGAAGAATAGACTTAATGAGTTCAAGCAAATACATACCCAAAATATTAGGCTGATGTACATGTGCTTTAATGACGCTTCAGGATGGCCTAAGGAATGGGTTATTACTAATTCTAATGGTATGCTCATGCTGCCGGAAATAAAACCTGAAAAGTTAGTCGATTTTTTAAGTTCATATGAAGCAACTGACTTAGCTTTATATGGCAGGGTAGTGGCGATTCAGGGAAAAGAAAGAGTAGCGGTAGCTTTACGCGACCGAATACTACCAGATGAGGCTAGTTTAAATGCAGAATGGCAAGCACAAATGGCTAGACTTAGAAAATTTGGCGATATTCCTTCATCAACAACAGCAACAGAGCGGCTAATTAGAACCGTTAGTTTTAGGTCAGAAGCCGCATTCAAGGCATTAATAGGTATTGAGCAAATCGTCACTCCTCGTAAGACCACAGCGACTAGATCAGCGACACCCCCTTCAAGAAGTAGACTACCAGCTGATTATGATCCAGTAGGGGACGAATTTGGGGGTCATAGTGCTGCTGGTTATAAAGATCCACGAGCTTAAGATTATTTAGCAGCTTGAGGCTGCGAATGTGCCCGCTCATATGCTTCTTTAATGTAATCAATAGCTAAAATCAGACGAGCTGCAATTTCGTTAGCAGTTGTTGCGGCTAGCTCATCTAAAGCAGTAGCATCAGCCTTATTTTTTTGGGCCGTACGCACATAACACTCTATTTGTTGATCATCTAGACCTACGATATTATTCCAGCTTAAATTTTCCCATAAGTTTTCTTTACAGCGGTTTTCTGCTACTTGACCAGTATCTGGTAACTGGATGTTCTTAAGGCATCGAGCAAAATCTTGATTGGCTTTTTTTAAATATATAGTTGTATTCTGAATGCGTTCTTTAAGGTCGTTCTCGATCAAATTATCTTTAAAAAATGGTGAATTTTGTGATGTGCTTAAAAATAATAAACCGAGACAAATTTTACAGATCATAATTATGGCTCCCATGGTGTGAGCTGGTTTTGATTTAATTATTTTTAAAATATCGCTAGTTTAGCAAATTTTTCAAAAAAACTGACAGGAAAATTAGCTAGCTACTAATTTTCCTGTCAAAATTATTTAATTATTCTGGAGTACTATTTTTATTTTAAGCTATTG
>DATEBN010000063.1:0-2764 GCA_035287785.1 Candidatus Babeliales bacterium | reverse complement strand
GGATCGTTTTTAAATCAGCTAGCTTACCGGCTCGTGCATGACAATATCCCCTTAAGTAAATCTCGCTCTACCTGCCCCCACTGTTTAACTAATATCCCAGCTCGTGACTTAGTTCCAGTATTATCTTGGCTGCTGCTTTGGGGCCGCTGTCGTTCGTGCCAGCACCCAATTTCGATCTTATATCCCATAATTGAGCTCCTCACAGTCTTAATACTTTTGCCCATTTTTTACTATTTCCCAGCACCATACTGGCTCGCTTATTTTACTTTCTATTCAGCACTAATTATTACGATCCGAACAGATTTAGAGACTTTTTTAATCTCCAATTTAGTCTCAGTTTATTTAATCCCCCTGGGCCTAATTTTCAGTTATTTTAATTTATTACCCATTACAGTTGTTAATAGTTTTTTAGGAGCCATCCTGGGCTACAGCTTAATCTGGGCCACTAATTTTATTTTTGCTTATTTTACTAATAAACAGGGCTTAGGCACTGGCGATCTGTTTTTATTGGCACTTATTGGCGCCTTTACCGGCCCGCTAGGCTGCTGGTTAAGTTTACTACTGGGCTCGCTGCTGGGCTCGCTCGTAGGCATCGTGCAAATTATCACTGGCAATCACCAATTTTCCAGCAAAATCCCCTTTGGCCCCTACTTAGCCCTCGGTGCGATCAGCTATCTCTACTGGCAAGATTTAATTTTCAAAATTATACTCTAACCCATTGATTTCGTAGCCTGACGGAGCTGATAAGCGAAGACACGGCAAGATGCTATTCTGCAAGTTATACTCTAACCCATTGATTTCGTAGACTCCTGACATAATCTAGCTCTAAACCTGTAAATTTCGCTTATTGTAACTTTTTTAAAAAAACCATTGCGTTCTAAACACCCACTTTGCTACCATCTAGATTACGGGGAGTGTAGTAAAAATGGGGGTACCAATATCTGGAACCCCGCCCCGCTAATTATAGGGAGCGCTTACAATGCAAAAATTATTTTTGACATTAACGCTAATTATAGTCACACACGCATACGTAAATTTACAAGCTGGTGAATTCTATTTTGTCGCATGTAGCCCTAGTGATAGCACTGCCTGCGGTAATACTAGTAGCGGGGCTTTAAACTATTGTCAGGGGCTTGGTACTACTAATGGTAACGGTGTGATGCAATATAGTAAAACTCAGGGCGTCTGTATCCCTATGCAATTTAAAAATCAGAATAATGACACTGTCCCAGGTATTTTTAATAGTTGTAATCCCCAGGACAGGATTGGAGCATGTGGTGGACAAGTACACGCCAAATCACAAGCGCCATATTATCTGAATTATTTGTATTGTGCGCCTTATCCAATTGCTAGCGATAAAACTACAAAGACCGGTATCTGTTTAACTAAAGATTAGTTGTAAATTAGGTTTTAATTTTAAAGATATTTGGAGTTATTATGAAAAAGTTATTAATAATAATATTGGTTATAATCACGCATAATGGTTTAAAAGCTTGGAATGGAGGCTTTTGTAAAGCGTATACGAGCGAAACAGCACTTTGTTTCTCTCCGGCTGATACTTCATATATCTCAGGTACCAATATAAGTCCTAATGCAGGCTGTCCAGCGGGACAACAGTGTGTAAATTGTGATTGGGCAGTCACTAGTTGGCCCATTGGTATATGTCAAAACATTAATTAGTTGGGAGTTATTATGAAAAAATTATTAATTTTAATTTTATTACTAGCAGCTGCTAATTTATCCGCCCATTATCACCACCATGATAGCGAGATCGAAGGCGTGCCCTGTTGGACTGCGGTCGATGATTGCAATGCACTAGTAGCGGAATATGGCGATTATGGCACAGGTTGGAAGTGTAAAGTTGCTTCGACTGGTGCGATTACTGATGAAGTTAAAGGGGTCCGTGGTTATTGTCGGCAAATCTGCTGGAGCTGCTAAGGAATCATATTTTCTCAGGCACAATCATCTTCGACGATTTTAACTTGTTTCCGATCATTCATAGTAATCACATCTAATTTGCCATCACCATCGATATCACCAATGGCAACTACCGTAAAACCATCGGTACTAGCGCTGCTATATTTGCTTAAATCCGCGCCGCTGGCCTTTAATTTACCGGTAATATAATTTATGCCCTCAGTGCCCGCAAAACCATAAGTGTATAACGGTTCCCCTTCAGTACGCCAACCAATGCCATGCGGTCCCGTCAGCGCATCAGAATAACGTCCATGTTCACTAAAATAATATTTCTCAGCCGTCCAAATTGCACCGAGATTGACATACACTTCCGCCCGTTTAGCTTTCGCTAAAAAATTCATGATATTCGGCACAGCAATAATCGATAAAAAGGCAATAATCGCCACCACGATCATTAGTTCGATGAGCGTAAAACCCCAGCTAGATTTTTGTAAAAATTTATTAAATAAACTCTGTGAAAGTTTAGGTGATAATTTTGATTTTAGGTTCATAACTTAAGCCCTAGTAAGTACTTCCCGCGTCGCTCTTTAAAGCTATGCAGGATAAATCGATACGCCTATCATATCTTAACAGATATTCCCGACTACTCAGCATGCCTAGATATGGGAAACAGAGTCAAGCATTAAACCGTTCGCCGTAAATTTGCTCTAAGACTGACACTTCATACGCCCCATGGCGAATCACTTTAATCTGCCCGGTGCCCAGATTGGTTAATTGTGAACAGTCTAAAATAGTAGATGGTAAATTTGTTAGAGCCCTTCGATACACCCTGTCTTCGCCCACCGGC
>DATEBN010000062.1:0-2815 GCA_035287785.1 Candidatus Babeliales bacterium | reverse complement strand
ATCAATTAACAGTTTTAGGCTCTTTTTACTAATTATTTACGATCATCAGAAGTAGGAAAGAGCCCACATTTTTTAAGTGCCTCGAAAACCTTTGGATCATGTTCCAAAATTGCACCAAATAAAGCCTGTTGACGCCCTTCTAAGTACGATCTGAATGAAGGATTGCGTTTATACATATAGTACGTATGCGCTGCTCCTTCAACATGCTCTGAGATCCTTAGCAATGATAATTTTTGATCTGCTAAGCGCACGGCCAGATGAGTTACGTCATTTAACTCTTTAAAACCAGACCGCTCCAAACGCCCTTTTAGCACAGCAATACTGGGTGTTGTCGTCTCCATATCAAATACTGCAATCATCTCTTCTGTTGATATTGCAAAAATAGGCATAGCAAAACTACATAAAATCGTAACTACTACTAAATTAAATTGCATTTTAATGCTCCAAAATTATTATTTTACAGATTTTAGATAGATTTTTAGTATGGTACCATTTTAAATTAACAAAGCAATTCTAATACAAAGCCCCCAGGAATTACTTCCTGAGGGCGAATACTTTTAAAATTATGATATTAAATAATCAGGCGCATTAGAAGCAAATTCTTGTGGGAAAAATTCTAGTTGCAAAAAGCTAGCTCCCATCAAAATTTGGCTAGATTTAGGCCCCATCTCACGCGCTATTGCTATGAGTATCATGCGATCTAAATCACCAAACATCTCTGCCAATGCTTCAGGATCTTGAGCTGCCACAACTTCTAATAAACTCACAGCTTCCTTAGATGGTGAGAAATGGTTGGGCTTATTAAAATCAGCAAACAATTGCTCTTCTATCTCAGTTTTAGGCTTGAAATCTCCTAGATCAAGAAACATTTTATGAACAGTAGAATGTATTGCAACTAACTGAGTAAAGCACGAACGCATCGCATTCTTATCTTCTTCTTCACAACCGTCAAAACTATTTAAAGCTAGAAGCTTGCTTATAATCTCTGACCACTCTTGGGCTATATCACGCTGCTCATCAGAGAAGTCTTCCACAGACTTACCATCTAAAAGCTCCAGTGCAATCTGCGATAAGCTAACTGAATCAGCTAAAGCTGCCGCACGTTCTGCACGTTGTAAGGCAACTGGATTAGCTACTGACGAAATCGAGCAACTATCACCACAACAAATTGTCGCTGGCAAATCAGCGCCTGCTACCGTTTCAGCTGTCTTTAGATTATTAATTGAGAAAATTAAACTGCCTAGAGCTAGGCCATGAGTAAAATTTCGTATTATCATAGTATAAACCTCATATTTTGCCTATTACTACTTGTTTACCTACAGGCTTAACTATTAACCCTGAGTGCCCCAGTTTTTAACTATATTTATAGTATTCAATATAAATCGATTAAATCTGGCGTCAAACGGTGCATTCCAGCCTAGGTTTAAACAACTGAATACTCATGATACCCCCCTTTTTAGATAGCGCACGTAAATAATAGTTAAACTATTTATTTTATGAGTTATACTCAAAATAGTTAAAGTTAATAAATAGCTTGCAATCAAGCTTTAACCAGGGATTATTTAAGCATGATGCTTTTAAAACGTTTAAGTTTAGTAATTTTAGGTCTAAGCCTAGTCACACAACCAATTCAAGCTCGCAAAACTGTCAGCACCACCGTAATCTACCATGATCATAGTAACATAGATCTTGCCAAAGCAGCGCTTTGTACCTTTGGTATCGCCCTAATAGGCTATGGGATCTATGGTTTATATAATTATTTACATGTACCTAACCAAAAGTTAATCGAAGAGGCTCAAATATTACTAGAACGTGCGCAAAAATATCAAAGCTTGACCAATATTTTATTGAGCCAACAACTCACCGATGCTAGTTTTATACCTGAACAAACTTTATCTAAAATCGCTAACAAAATTGGGATCACTATTTCTATTAACAGCTATATTAAAGAATTAAGTGATTTAGAACGTGATTTAGCAGCCAAAGTTTGTAAAATTAATAAACGTGCTGGCAAACTAAATCGCAAGCTCAACCGCTTTAACGGCACCTGCTCTAACAGCATCGAAGATCAGCGCCTGCTAAACATTATGGGAAATATGGAATTTGCCACTGAACCGGCATTACGTGATCTAAATTTATTATTACGCTGTTTAAATAAACACGCTAGTTATCTAGAACTATTCCAAGATTTCATACTATTTAGCCACAAGTACTATTTAGAGATCTATGCTCTAGATACTGATCAGCCGCATAATTTAAAACAACTGGCGCGTGCTGCAATCGCTTCAGAAGATGTTTTATATCCATTATTGCAGTACTCACGCATGTTAAAAAATGATACCAATTGCTTAGCACTAGATCTTAACAATTTACGCTGCCATTACCCAACCATTACTAACCAAGCTCAAACATTACGCGACCGCATGGGACAGGTCTATCGCTTAATTGTGGGTGACAGTGACTATGTAACTGAACAGAATGCCCGTCGAGAAGCAGAACAGCGAGAAGAACGGCTACGCATCGAACGCGAACGCTTAGAATTACAACGGGCTAGATTCTTAGCCGAAATATCAAATAGACCAGCTCAGTCAACCGTAATTATACATAACCACTAAAAATCAGTGATCTTATCTCACGCTATTTTAAAATTATTTTAAGTAATTATCAGCCCTCACTTAAACCGGTTGGGATTTACAATTATTATATTTTTAAATGGCCGGTGCAGCAGCGTGCCACTCGGGCTGAATACCAGGTACCTGCGCTGCCAAACCAACCGGTTGGAATGCTGGATATGGACGACCACGTGGATTAATTT
>DATEBN010000061.1:0-3902 GCA_035287785.1 Candidatus Babeliales bacterium | reverse complement strand
TTCCCCCAGGGTAAGTCCGCCAGGGATGACCAGAAGCTGGCCGCCAGTCTTCGCCAAGGCTATAACGGGCTAACGCAACCGGCGGACAGCCAGGCGTAGCCTACAGAGGCGGAAGCCTAGCCGTAGCTAAAAGCTATGGCTGGGCACAGCCGGATAGACGTAGAATGGCCATAGAGGCTATAATCCTATGAATTCATTTTGTGTACAAAAAGGTTGCAAGATCAGAACTTATCACTTTGTGCTAACAATTTTTTTCGAGAATACTTGTATCAATTTTAATCATCCAATATTCTCTTAGCGCACTGTCCTATTTATAGGGGCCATTATAATTATATTATTTCAACCAAAAGGTTACTAACCTTTATAGATTTTGTGTTTTTTGTAAACATTCAAGATTAAAATTAAGAGGGTTTTATGAACTATAAAAACATAATTGTTAGAACATTAGCGTATATTTTATTATTAAATTATGAAGATAATTTAATAGCGATATTATGGAAATCAAACGAAGTGGAATCAATTGCTTCGCCGAAGCAACATGCACAACGCTTTAGCAGTAAGCCTTATATTTCTGGAGATTCATATAGAAGTATCTGTGATCATATTTGTGATGAAACAGATTTTCCATTTAATCCATCATCCGTTAAATATGGTGATACAGTTTATACTAGCATGTATATGGCTTCTGAATTTTTTGAACTCATGCATCCTAAAATCAATTCACCATATATTATAGTCACGCATCATAGTGATTCTTCATGTCCAGGATCGTTAATAGATAAGCTTGAAGATCCCAAACTATTAATGTGGTTTGGGATTAATTGTGATTTATCTGTATCACATCCAAAATTTATTCCAATTCCGATTGGCTTAGCAAATAGATATTGGAATCATGGCAAAATTGAAACAGTTCAGAAAGTACAATCTAGTCTATCAAAAATGTATAAAAAAAGGTTAGTGTGTATTAATTTTGTTAAATGGACCAATGATACTCATAGATGGCCAGCCTTTAATTTTTTTAATAATAAATCTTATAGTGCAACATTTATCGATAAAACGGATAAAAATCGCCAACCTTATGAAACATATTTAACAAACATGGCAGAAAGTAAATTTGTAGTTAGTCCTCATGGTAATGGTTTAGATTGCCACAGAACTTGGGAAGCCTTGCTAGTTGGCAGCTTTCCAATTGTAACTAGTTCTACATTAGACCCATTATATCAAGGCTTACCCGTTTTAATCCTTAAAGAGTGGTCTGAGGGCACTGAAGAGTTTTTGAATCAGCAGTATGAAATTATGTTAAAAAAAAGTTATGATGTGGAGAAAATTTATTTTAAGTACTGGCAAGATTTGATTAAAAATACCCAATCTAAATATCGTAAAAGTGGAAACGCAAAAAACAAGAGAAATGTTTAAGTTCGCACAAAATAAGCTAAATACTCCTGATTGCCCATGGTGCCCGTAATGACGGATTCACACACCCCTAAAGGTTTAAAGCCTAACTGCTCTACCCCAGTTATTACCTGTTGAACTGTGTTTAAACGAACTTGTTGATCTCGTACAATCCCGCCCCGCTTAATCGCTGCTGGGCCGGCTTCGAACTGGGGCTTAATTAAAACTAGTAAGTGGGCTACCGGGGTCATAAGTTTTAGAATACTGGGGATTACTTTTAAAACTGAGATAAAAGAAAGGTCGAGTGTCACTAAATCGACTAATTCTGGCAATTGAGCTAACTCTTTTAGATTGGTTTGTTCTAGTACTATAACTCTGCTGTCAGCTAAAATTTTTGGGTGTACTTGGTTAGAACCGACATCGACACCATAGATTTTCTTAGCCCCATGTTGTAATAAACAGTCTGTGAAACCGCCGGTAGAAATTCCGGCGTCAAGAATTATTAAATCCTGAATCGTAATTTTAAAATAGTGCAGCGCGCTTTCAAGTTTAAATCCAGCGCGACTGACATATTTCGGTAACTCTTGATCAAGTTGCAAAAGAGCTGTTTCTGCTATTAAAGTTCCGGGCTTAGTAACTACTTTACCATCCACTTGCAACTGGCTTTGCACTATAAAATTAGCGATCTGATTACGACTCAGATGCGGCCATTTTTGCAAAGCCAGTAAATCAACTCTCTTACGCATAATTATTTATTTTTATTTTTAGTTTTAATGGGCTTAGCGGCAACTTGTTTAAGATCAAATTTCTGAATTAATTCACGAATTGTGTCAGAAATTTGATAATTATAAATACTAGCTAATTTAGGCTCATCTTGTAAAATTCGCGCTAGCGAGAACACGCTAAATACGTCATTGTCTGTCTTAAGTATCACGATGCCTGTCTGCAAAGATTTCTTTAAAGCAGCTCTAAATTCTGCCATAGTAGTTACTGCCTCACCATTTAATTCTTTCAGACAATTGCCTGGCCCGAAAATGCGCGAACTTTGTGCAGCTGAACCAGGTAGAATGTGACTAATTACCAATACTGGATCAACTTGATTTAATGGCCTCAAGTATTTAACTAGACTAGTGTCTGAATTGGCCAATAGTGGCAAATGATCCTGCGCTAATGGCATGACTACAAAACCACCAAAAACTTCATATTCGATTTTTTCATAATCAGGATGCATAGAACGCACGGCTGGCAATGCTTTAACATCTACATCAAATATAAATTTAAATTCTTTACGTTCGCCAAGTCGATAAACTACGATGCTAACTTCAGAACCCAAAGTCACATAGGACATGAAATCCACTAACGAAATTTTATCCGCTTTCTTAGGCAAACTAATTTCGGCATAAGCGTCTAATTTATGACCATTAACTTCGTAGATCATGTCGCCTGCTTTTAAGCCTACTTGATCACATAAGCTACCCTTAGCGATATCATATACTAAACAACCATTCGGCGTAGGATTACCTAGAAAATTGGCGGTATCTTTACTAGCAGCAGTATAAAAAATTCCTAAATATGGTCGTCGTAAGAGCCGGTTAGGTGCTTCATAGAGATCCTTTAAAACCATTTGTAGTTCACGTACCGGGATAATATACCCTACGTTTTGTGCATCTGGTATAATCGCCGAATTGATCCCAATTACTTGTCCTAAACCATTTACAGATGGCCCACCAGAATTACCGGGATTAATGGCAGCATCGATTTGAATATAATAGCGTCCCTTTTCACTATGGTAACCACTCATGACACCGACCGTAGTTTTTAAAGATTGTTGCCCTAACGGATAACCGATCGCCATCAGCTCTTCACCACGTAAAACTGTTTCGGAATCCCCTAATTCTAAAAAGGGAATCGTGCCACCTAGTAGATTGGCCACAGTTTCAAAATCTTTCAAACGTAAAAGCGCAATATCACGATCAAAGCTGATCCCAATCACCTCTAATTCAAATTGCTCTTTACCTAAAGCAGGAATCTGGCAGGTGATTACTTTAGCTTGGCTAACCACATGCGCATTCGTAATTAAGACACCTTGATCATTAATAAAAAAGCCTGAACCAGTGCCGATACCTTGTGATGGTGTCGCATAGGGCTGTAGCCAATTAAATGCGGCAATCTGTGAAAAAACCTGTACTACTGAGTTTTGTAATTTAGCTTGAATCACCGGCCAAGGATTAGTGCCGCGTGTAATTACTGGCGCCGGACAGTTGACGGTGGTATGAGACGGTTCTAGTACGACTACGGTTTCACTACTATTAGCTGCTGGGCTAATTAAGCACAAAACCAATAAACTTAAAATATTTTTAAAATTTAAAATTTGTAAATTAAATTTGCTCATAAAAATTTCACTCTCATGCTTATATATTTAATTTAAAAAAATAATTAACTAGATTTTAACAGACCTAAACAAAATTAACAATTAAGATCGAGTTGTGAAATTCCAGCGAAAACAAGTG
>DATEBN010000060.1:0-3546 GCA_035287785.1 Candidatus Babeliales bacterium | reverse complement strand
GTTAAGCAGATGGGGATGGGTGGTTTAGCGGGCGTTTCGGCCGGGGCGGCAGCAGATTGTAAATTTGTGATTCTCGAGTATAAGACCTCTGAACCGAATGCGCCGACCGTAGCATTTGTAGGCAAAGGTATCATGTTTGATTCCGGCGGATTAAGCATTAAGCCAGCACTAAATATGGAGCAAATGAAAGATGATATGTCTGGCGCCGCTGCTGTCATCTCAGCGATGGGTGTGTTGGCCGATTTAAAACCTAAGATCAATATTATTGGTTTAGCGCCGCTGGCTGAAAATTTACCGAGTGGTACAGCAACTAAGCCTGGCGATATCGTAACTTTCTATAATGGCAAAACGGCCGAAGTTAAAAATACTGATGCTGAGGGCAGGTTAGTTTTAGCCGATGCGCTCTCTTATGCAGTTAAGCATTATCAGCCAGACGCGATTATTGATTTAGCAACGTTAACTGGCGCTTGCGCCTATTCACTAGGGCCATTTTTTAGTGGCTTGTTTAGCGAGCATGAAGAGTTGACGGCACAAGTTATTAAAGCTGCTAATAGGTCTGGCGATTTTGTCTGGCGTTTACCATTGACCGACGATTATAAAGTAGCTGTTAAAGCTAAAGTGGCTGATTTGTGCAATATTGGTGCAAAGCAATATCAAGCTGGGGCAACTACAGC
Source organism: Candidatus Babeliales bacterium (assembly GCA_035287785.1). Taxonomy (GTDB): domain Bacteria; phylum Babelota; class Babeliae; order Babelales; family JABDEC01; genus CANKVQ01. The sequence continues at coordinate 2,872 of DATEBN010000060.1, read as the reverse complement.
CGCCTGTTTCTTGCAACATTTTGTCGGTAATACACCTTGGGTGCATTTAGATATCGCTGGGACAGCTTTTGGGGTGCCAGATTTACCGTACTATCGCTCTGAGAGTGCTACTGGCGTAGGGGTTAGATTGCTAATCGAGTTGGCGATGAGTTGGCCTAACGCACAAGTTTAACGAATATTGGCCAACGATTATCATGTTCAAGCTCATTTACTTAGGATATCTTGGTGCATTTAGCTAAACAAAAAATTGGGATGTGGGGTTTGGGAATTGTTGGTTGGTCGGTCTTAAAATATTTGGCTGCGCAAAAAATAAATTCCCCAGCTAATTTAAAGCTAGATAATATTAAGTTAAACGATTTTACTTTAACAGTTTTTGAGCAACGGGATTTAAACCCAGAAGAATTCGCGCAGTTGGCTAGTTTGGGTGTAGCGCTAGAAATTAATCTAGAAAAATTTTTAAATTCAGCAGATTTAATTATCCCAAGTCCAGGAATAGATTTACGGAGTTATCAAGCCTATAAAAGTAAATTTTATTCAGAGTTAGACTTGTTTAGCGCTAATTTCCATAAACCAATTTTAGCGATTACTGGTTCACTCGGCAAAACTACAGTTACAACTGTCTTAGCTGAGCTATTAACTAAATTAAATTTACGGGTGGGTGTCGGTGGTAATATTGGTGTTGGCATGTGTGACCTAATTACGCAACAGACAGAATTAGATTTAGTGGTTTTAGAACTTTCCAGCTTTCAATTAGAGCAAGCCCAAAAATTTCGTGCTAATGGGGCACTTTGGACCAACTTTTGCGCGAATCATTTAGATCGACATGATAATTTAAGCGAGTATTTTAAAGCAAAATTAAGATTATTTGAGCTACAGGAAACTACTGGTATTAGTTTATTGCCAGGTGAATTACTAAAAGACCGGTTAGCGCTAGAACAGTTAGCACAAGCTAACATTAAAAGTAAGCTAAGTTGGTTTGGCTTAACGCGCCCAAAGGGTTTTGGTGAGCGAGCGGTGCGCAATTCGAAGAGCGATGTTGGAGTGGGAGAGGGGCTGTTTATAGAATTAATAGATTCTCGAAAAATAAAAAATTTATATTACGTGCAAGATAATTTTATTGTACGAGAACAAGCAGGTGAGCTGAATAACTTAATCGCAGTAGGGGAGTTAGATGCGAGTATTTTATTAATTAACTGGGTAGCGCTAGTTGGGTTTTTAGATTTAGTTAGTAGTGATCTGTTAGCACTTGAAATTTTGCCTATAGCGACTATTAGTAAGAAGCCCGTAAGCAATACTACTGCTGCTCAGGATCAAGCTTGGGAGTCTACTAATAATTTAATAAATATTTTACAGAAATATAAATTTGCGGGAATTGAGCACAGATTAGAATTTTTTACTGAGCTTAATGGCGTAAAATTTTATAACGATTCGAAATCCACCGTGCCAGAAGCGACACTGGCAGCTTTAGAAAAATTAACAAACTCAAGCGCTGGCTCTGTTAGTCCCATTATTTTAATTTTGGGTGGCTTGGGTAAGGGCGTGCAGCGAGATAAATTTATTGGTGAGCTAGTTAAATATAAAAATTTAAAGCAGATAATCATTTTTGGGGGTGAATCAGAAAATTTAAAAAAATGGTGCGATTTATACAATTTAAATAGCGTAATTTGTGTTGATTTACCAGCTGTGATTACACAAATTTGGCAAATAGCTAAGTTAGGCGACACTGTTTTATTTTCACCATCCGGCTCTAGCTATGATCTATTTAAAAATTATATGGTACGCGGACAAGAATTTAAAAAAATAGTTCTAAAACAATCTAGAATGTAATTGTTGACTTGGGTTTTAATACTATACTAGCTTGCTAGTATGAATATATATAATGCGCGGCAAAGACTGCGTTTAGATGCTCAATATCTGTTTGGTTTATTAGCGTTGCTAGTTACGATTGGCATAGTTTTTGTCTATTCTGCCAGCTCGGTATTTGCATTAGAAAACTATGGTTCGGCCGCTTATTTTATGAAAAAGCAGTTAATCTGCTTAGTTTTAGGGATTATTTGCATGCTAGTAGTGGCTACGCTACCGCTAGCCAAAATTAAGCAGATGGTGCCATGGGCCTTTCTGGGTGCTTTTGGTTTAACTGTTTTAACTTTAATTCCCAAATTTGCTCCTAAAATTCATGGTTCCAGTCGCTGGTTATTTCTGGGAGGTTTTGGTTTCCAGCCTAGTGAATTATTAAAATGGACCCTGTTATTATATATTGCTTATCTATTAGAAAAATATTGGTATCAAAAAGGGCTTTTCTCGAAAACTATTTTACCCATTAGTATTATCACTGGGATATCGAGCTTAGTGTTATTGCGACAACCCGATTTTGGTTTGACAGTCACACTGTGTACTACGATTTTTATATTGCTATTTATCGCGCGGTTTAAATTAAAATACTTACTTGGTTTATTATTATTGGGTTTACCGGCAGTAGCCTATTTAATTATGACTAAAGCTTATCGTCTCAAGCGAGTTCTGACCTTTTTAAATCCCTGGGAAGACCCTAAGGGGGCTGGTTTTCAAGTGATTCAATCCTTAATTGCGATCGGCTCTGGCGGTGCTTTTGGTGTTGGTATTTCTAATTCTCGACAGAAATTTTTTTATTTGCCGATGCAGCACACTGATTTTATTTTTTCGATTATTGCTGAGGAAACTGGTTTCGTAGGCGCTTGTGCTCTAAGTACGATCTATTTATTGTTTGCCTATCTAGGGATTAGAATTGCTCTAATACTTAAAGATCATTTTGCAATTTTTGCCACTTTTAGTTTTATTATTTTTAATACTCTGCAAGCTCTAATTAATCTTTGTGTTTCGGCTGGCTTATTCC
>DATEBN010000059.1:0-6032 GCA_035287785.1 Candidatus Babeliales bacterium | reverse complement strand
GTTTAATTCGATCTAATCGCTATATGTAATCAAAATCAGGCAAATTATTTACTCTCTTTCTCTCTTTTGGTTAAGATATAATTACAGTAAGAATTAATACAGGTTTCCAAAAATTAGAGTTGCGAAGCATGGTTTTTGCTGAAAATGGAGATTATAGCTATGAAGAAATTTTTATTAGGTTTAATGCTGTTATTAGCAGTTGGCTCTAGTTCTGAAATTTTGTCAGGATGGTGCGGTGAATGTTCTCCTCCTCTTAATGTGTGTGTTGTAGGGATTTGTGTAGACGGTCAATGTATGTGTGATTAAAATAGTTTTAGGGGTCCAGGGAGTATAAAATCTTGGCTCTTAATTTTTTTCAAGCTCTTTAATCTGCGCAATAGTTCGGTTGAACGCAAGTTTTATAGAGTCGCAGTTATATTTGAGAATTTATTTAAAACATGCTTAGCTGAAAATCAATATTTAAATATTGCTAAGCGAAGCTGAAATTCTATGATCACGCCAGAAATTATTGAAGAGGTTAAAAATAGACTCGTTAAGGTTTATGACCCGTTACAAATTTATTTATTTGGATCATACGCCTGGGGCATACCTAACGAAGATAGTGATTTAGATTTATTAATAGTGGTGGATGTGTCGCATGAGCAGCGGCATAAGCGTGGCAAATCTGGATTTGAAGCTTTGTGGGGCTTATGTATCTCCAAAGATTTAATGGTTTACACTAAGCATGAATTAGATGAATACGCTACTAATCCTAATACTCTAGTTTCCAAAGTACTTAAAGATGGCAAGGTGCTTTATGCTAGATCATAAAGCATGGCTAGCTAAAGCCTTAGGTGATCTTAGGTCGGCCAAGAAATTAGCCAAAGATGATGATGATACATTAGACACTTCTGCTTATCATACTCAACAGTGTGCCGAAAAAGCTTTAAAAGCTTATTTAGTTTTTAAAAATCAAGCTGTGCCACGAACTCATGATTTGGAAAAACTTCTGGAATTGTGTGCTTCACTAGAACCTAGCTGCAAGATATTACTTAGCGATGCGCTGGATTTATTGCCATATGCGATTTATTCTCGATATCCGGATGATCGTTTTGATGTTAGCCGTGTAGAAGTTTTAAGTGCTATTAAAAAAGCAGCTAAAATTTTAAATTTCGTGAAAAATTTAATCGAACCTGAAAAAGCTTTAAATAAGACCATTTTTAATCAAAACTAGTTTCCAAAGCCCCTTAATCAGATCATTTTTATCTCAAAATACCCCCAATATAATTTGAATAACTATTTGGTGAGGGCTGAGAGTAAAATCTTGGCCCTAGTTTAGAATACTTTAAGAAATTTGAGTAAAACGTGCTTGCAAAACGGCTTTAATCACCGACGCATGCTTAATTATATTAGCTTCGCCTAAATTACACAGTTGTTCAAAGTCGTGTGCGCTGTAACTAAAATTAGTAGTTTTATAAATCGGTATCTTGGGATAATTAGCTGGCAAATATAAAATTACTGGCGCAGACGGCTTATTTTGGCAGTAATAAATGGTCGGTGCGTAAGGGGCAACCGTAGAGCTAGTAATAATAGTTGCCTGTAAGTTATTACGCATACACATTTGTGTCCGCAACATCCCTCGACTTCGCTCGGGACGAGCGGGAAATGTGAATTTTGTCGGGCTAACGCTGGCCAGGTTATTTTCTGGTAACTCGGGGAGATAAACTAGATCAAATTGCTCGCGAGCGTATCTTAGGGCTTTATATAATTCGGTGCGGGCCGGCAAACTGCTAGAGATATCCGCAATAATAATCACATCGATTTGCCTAGCTGGTTTTAGTAATGGCGGTAACGGCAAATTAAAATCAATGCCGGCATCGAGTAACGTAAATTTTTGCGCTGGAATATTTTGGTGATAGGCAATTTTCTGTAAACGTTGATCGATTTTAGTTTTAATTTGATCCCATCCCCAAAGTCTGGTACCTAAATTAGCCAGTTCTAATTCTAAACCAAAACTGAAATTATTAATTTTAGCTGGTAACAGTCGCACATGTGGTAAATATTTTAAATAGTTTAATTTCGGTTGCTTAAAGTCGATCACGGGCACTGAAATTAATGGTTGGGGTTCGCGATAAAGCTCACTTAAATTAGCGGTGAAAGCTGAGCCAAAGATCCCGAGTAAATAAGCAAATGGTAATTCGGGTGTAAAATTTTGCGAAACGCCAGCATCAAATTTACGACCGAAAGCCCAACTGGGAATGGCTGCGAGTTCGGTGACATAACTTACTTCGTATGGTGTGAATTCCAGCCAGTTATAATTATACGTGTGCAAAGCTGTTTCAGCGAAGTCGGGCTTGCCCGGCGACCGTGTCCGCCATAGCTGTAAGCGACGGCTGGAAGCTTCAGCGAAGACCGGGATAATCGCAGTATAAATGGGTAACAAGTGGGCATAGCGCTCAGCAAAATATTGCTGCTCACTGAGTCTTAAACTAAATTTTTGATGTACTACATGATTTAAAATGTGATTAGCTAATAAACTGCCCCACAATAAAATTAAATCACTAGACTGGTGTAAAAACTTGTGCTGCAGATATTGGTCAAATAAGTGATCTAGACGATAAAAATCGGTTAAATTTTTTTGGGTAATAATTTTAAAATGTGCACGTAGTTGAGCTAATTTGTGATTACTAGATAAATAAGCGCCCACTGACCAAGTTGAACCAGATAAGCAACTAAGATAAGAGACAGCGGGTAGTAAATTAATTTTTTCGGCGCCCAGTAATATGCCCAGACTATAAATCATGGCGCGATAGCCGCCGCCACTAAAACAAAAAGCGATTTTAAGATCGGATACACTGTTGGGGGTAGCTTGGTGAGAGAGTTTCGAAAGTGTATGATTATTTTTTGAGTCTAAAAATTTAGCTAAATTTTGGGTGCGATGTTTGATGTGCTGGTTAATAAATCTGGTTTCTAGATAATTTAAATCTGCATCTGTGCGCACAAAAGCAATCGTTTGATGTTCGCTAGTATCGACTGTTGTGGTAATCTGTGGTGGTAAATTAGCTAGTGCTGGTACAGAGCTTATGGTTCGATAAGATTTATCACGATGTTCTAAATCACTCACCATGAACGTAGGAGGTTGCTGTGTATTCGCTATAATTGATAGATTAGTTATGGTAATAAAAAATAATATGCGAATTAAATTTGGTTTGTTGTACAAAATTTTTTAAACTCGTAAAAATAAAATTAATTAAATAATTAAGCGAGAATTTCTTGATCACACAGGTTTACCAAAAATATCCAGAATTAAAAACTATTATTACGCAGTTAACTAGTATTACGGGCGTGCGAGTATTATTAGTGGGTGGGGCGGTGCGTGATATTTTATTGGGCGAACTAGAGCTGAAAGATTTAGATTTAGAAGTTTATGGTCTAACTGTTGCGCAACTTGAAACTGAATTAAGTAAATTTGGCACGGTGATGTTAGTGGGGCAAGCGTTTGGTGTGCTTAGATTATCACATTTAAATATCGACTGGAGTTTACCAAGATCAGATAGTGCCGGACGTAAGCCGGTAGTACAAGTTGATCCTAATCTAAGTTTGCAAGCTGCTTTTAGACGGCGCGATTTAACTATCAATGCGATGGGACTAGATTTAGTAACTGGTGAATTAATTGATCTATACCATGGCCAGCAAGATTTAAAAAATAAAATTTTACGCGCGGTTGATTCAGAACTATTTAGTGAAGATCCGTTAAGATTTTTTAGGGTCATGAGCTTTATCGGACGCTTTGAATTTCAGCCAGATTTAGTTTTAAATAATTTATGTAAAACTATGGACTTAACTAAAATCTCGCGGGAAAGAATCGAGCAAGAATTTCAAAAATTGTTTCTTAAATCACAACGCCCGTCATTAGGTATTAGATGGTTACAAGAGCTAGATCGATTAAAAGATATTTTACCAGAATTATATCATGCCGTAGGCGTGCCCCAAAATATTAAGTGGCACCCGGAGGGTGATGTATTCGAACATAGTATGCAAGCGTTAGATGCTGTAATTCGTGAATTTCATGATGGTAACAGTACTAGCCCATATACCATAAGTGATCAAGTTCAAGAGCTACTTAAATCACTAAAGTGTGATTTGGTACAGTTAAGAATATTACTGTGTTGGGCAGCGATCTGTCATGACTTAGGCAAAGCTGTGACGACTAAATTAATCGATGGTTTATATCGTAGTTTTGGACATGAAATCGCTGGTGTAGAGCTAAGTAAAAAATTACTTAAGCGGGTAACCGAACAAAAAGATTTACTTAAAACTGTGCCAAAATTAGTTTTATATCATATGCGCCCAGGACAATATATTACGCAGAAGGTACGGGCGAGTACTTATAAAAAATTAGCTTTACAATTAGCGCCAGATGCTAATTTACTTTTATTAGCACAGTTAGCGCGGGCTGATCGAGCTGGCCGCAATGGCGATGGTTCGCATTTACCCCTAAAAGTGGTTGATCAGACGATCTTAGATTTTATTACACGAGCACGAGCTCTAAATATTATTTTAGCACCAGAGTTGCCAATCTTAACTGGCCAAGATCTGCTAGCGTTAAATTTAGTTACCGCCGGTCCTGAATTAGGTAAACTTCTGGCGCATGCTTACGATATTCAGATTTCGCAGGGTATCACAGATAAAGCAGTATTACTGCAAAACTTGCAAAATAAATAATTATCAGCAAAATTCTCGGTATGAGATTTAAAATTTAAGCAGGAGTTTTATGAAAATTGTTTTTTCCGGTAATGCCATTTGGCAACTAGTTTCACAGTCTGACACCATGACTTGGATGGTCTACATAATTTTATTATTGATGTCGATCGGTTGCTGGACCATTTTTTTATATAAATTAGTGTCATGGCGCATTTGGAATCGCAGTATTAAAGTTGCTTTGGCTCATATTAAAGCGGCTGATAGTATCGAAGATCTTGTGCAAATCAGTTCGAAGTTATCCAATACGATTCCTGGCTATTTTTTATCACGCTCTTTAGCGCAAACTAAACAGTTAACTGGTCCTAATCGCAAACAGTTAAGCGATCAAAAATATGATTATTTACGTGATATGCAAGATCAATTAATTGATAGTATTGTGCAGCAAGAACGTTCTTATTTATCGTTTTTGTCAGTGAGCGCTTCAATTGCGCCATTGCTAGGTCTCTATGGTACAATTTGGGGCTTGATTCATGCGTTTATCGATATTAGTAAAAAACAAGCGGCTGATATTACCGTAGTCGCCCCGGGTGTCGCTGAGGCATTAATGGCCACGCTAGAAAGTTTGATCATTGCATTGCCGGCTTTAGCGATGTACCACTATTTATTTAATCGTGTAATTAAAATCGAGCAACAACTGATGACATTGTCAGATTACTTTTTGGGAGTTATGCAACGTTTGTATTGGTCGCATGATACACATGAAAATGGAGAGTAGTTAGCATGTACAGACGTCGTCGTAAAATAGCGTTACCACAACCAGAGATTACGTTAACTGCTTTAATTGATACTGCTTTTACGTTATTAATTATTTTTATGGTAACTACACCTTTAATGCAAAATTCGCTAAAAATTAGTTTGCCGGAGACCAAGAATACCTCTAAAACTAATTTAGCAGCTGACAATGTGTTGATTTCAGTTGATAAAAATAAAATATTTTTTGTAAACGATCATAAAGTTACTGAAGCCAATTTGCCCCAAGCTGTCACTAAAGCACTCGCTAAGTCCAAAGATAAAATTGTGATTGTGCAAGGTGACAAAGACGTAGTTTATAAAGATATTATTAGGGTGGTCGATTTAATTAATGGCGTTCCGGGGATCAAACATGTGGCCTTGGCGGCAAAGCGTTCAGTTTAAATATTTTATTTTTTGGGTCCAGTTAATAACATTAGTAGCTGTCCTGCACATAGTGCTATTATATAGTTTTTTATTTGTGCAACATGGTATTAATTTGGCTGATAATTTAACGATCACGGCCCGTTTTGCAAATGGTGATTTACCAGTGGTTTTTA
>DATEBN010000058.1:0-5937 GCA_035287785.1 Candidatus Babeliales bacterium | reverse complement strand
TTTGTGCTTGGATTAGCAATTTAATTTTAGCCACAATTTCTAGATCAGTTTCGTGAAATAATTTACGTCTTTCAAAATGGCCGACTAAGCAGTAGCTGCAAGCTAGTTCGCGTAGTGAGTCGACTGGAATCTCGCCGGTATAAGCTCCAAGTTGATTACTAGCACAATTTTGGGCGCCTAATTTAATTTCTGCGCTTAATAGTTCTGCAGCTTGCGCTAGGGTCACAAAACTGGGGCAGATTACTAAAGTTTTATTCTGAGCATCAAGATCTAGTACCAGCTGTTCTAGTTCAGTTAAATTTTGCTGAAACCAAGCTAGCTCTTGCTGGTAAGACAAGTAGCTTTTCCAATTTGCGATATATAACCAGTTATTAAACATAAAATAGATTTTACCAGAACGTTCCTAGGCATCCTGAGTAGCCATAATGGCGTATCGAAGGACGGCATAAAGTAGATTTTACCAGAAGCTATTGTAATGGCTATAGCCGTCATCTAAGTACCATGGCAAACCATCATAGTTATAGCCATGTGGCCCCATGCTTTCTGGCACATGATGATCGGGGTTGGGCTTATTCACTGACTCGTCACACCAGAGTGGTTTGTAGACTGTATCGTAACAGCTTTTACATTGCCCGTGTTTACAAGCAGCTTGAGTTTTATTTTTACTGTTAGCCTGTCTATTTTGGCGGGTTACTTTAGCTTGAGCAACAGTTCTATAGCTAGTTGTTTTGTACTTAGGATTATCAGAACTATTACTAGTATCTGCGCTAAGATTTAAACTACTTAAACTTGCTAAGCAGCTTAAAATTAAAACGCTTATGATCTTCAAAATTATTTTGGCCATCGTAACCCCTAAAATCTATGGGAAAAGCTATTTGTTAACGATCAGCTAAGTAATATTCTGGGCCTAATTCGATGTAGTGTAAGGGTGCAGAATCATAATATTGCTTACGGGTGACACAGCGCTGAAATAGTGCGCTCCATATTTTACCATCTCGACAAGCATGTTGATTTACGCTCGGCTCTTCAGCCAGTAACTTATTTGGGCTTAAATTTATCAGTGTGATTAACGCTAGTAGGGCATAATTCTTTAGTTTCATTGTAACCTCTATTTTAAGTTAGTTTAGAGCTTTAAATATTATGCTAATTACTACAATTAGTTTAATATTGCCAAGCTAAACTAAGCAATAAAATTAAGGATTGTTGGACAAAGCTGTTTATTTAAGCTGGTTTATTAGAAAAAGTTAGACGTGTCGAGAGCTGCGGGGTTGCAGAAATCATTAAAATCTTTAGGGTCAGATAAATCGAATTCTTGTGGGTCGATATTACGGCGCATGGTATCACACCAAACTTGGCCAGCTGTTGATTGAGCTGTAGCTTGAATTTGATTATCAGTGCTGCTAGCTGGCACAGTTATTAAGCTATCAACATCAGTGTCTGCAATAGTGATTAAGCTGGGTTTTTTACTAAAACTGCCAGAATTATTAGAACCAGTGTTAGAACCTAAATTATTACTACTATTACTATCAAAAAAACTATCGTTAGAGCTATTTGGGAAACAAGCTTGCAATACGTCTGTCATGAGATCACTAGCGATATTATCCCAGAAGCTGTTATTAGAATTACACAATTTTTTAGTAGCGAGCGCATTATTAGGCTGATCAGTGTCAGGATTTAGGGCGTACCTATGCGCAAAATGGCTGAATTTACGCGCAAATTTTGGATTGACTTTAGTTTCGAAACAGTTAGCTAATTCCCAGAAGCGGACACAACTATCACCCAATTCACACCAGCTATAGCCAGCGCCAGTTAAACAGCCATGGCTATCACGATTACCGCCAATTTTGTCAGTACTAGTTGGGGTTAAAGTCTGCGCAAGAATATTAGTATTAACCAAAAGTGCCCCTGCTAGGCTAATTAATAGCACTAATTTTTTAAGATTTTCGCACATAAACTATTGCCGCCCTTCACAAATATTACGACTGTTGGCATAACCCGAACAGCACTTAGTACTATCGCCTAAGCTTTCGCCATCATTTGGTACACAGCTATTATCTTCGATTTCGCAGGCAATAATTTCATCGTTATCAATTACTACTAAGTTATCACGATATTGAGCTCTTAAAATTTGGGCATTAGTAACTAATAGCAGCGCTACAACTAGTAAAAATTTTTTAAATTCCATGATTAATTCCCCCAATTTATTTTTACTGTGCTTAATTATTTGGCATCTGATCATGATGGGCACGATTAGCATTAACTGCGGCTTGTTCAGCTTGTAAAATGTCGGCAATCATATCGCTACGATGCTTCATAGTGACATAACCTAAATCATAAACGTGCTGCTCGGCTTTCTTTAACTCTTCCATTAAACGAGCGTGGTGAAAATCAACTTGGTCATTAGTATGTGGCTGACGGGCGCTAGTTGCTGCCTGATGGTGTGCTTTATTGGCTTCGAGTGCTTTTTCACGTGCTTTAGCTAAATGATCCAGAGCACTCTTAATCTCTGAGCTTTGTTCAGCTTGCAGGATTTGATTGTCAGGTAGGTTTTCTAAAGCTTGAGTTACTTTTTGGATAAAGTATAACAGCTGCTGATGATAAATATCGACCTGATCAACATGTGGCTGATTGTGTAAGATTAATTTGTGTTGTACTAATAGTTCTGTATCAGGGTCAATTTGATTTAAATCGCCGCGGAATAGTGCACGAGCTGAGCCGATGGTGATTATACTAATGGCTGTGAGCAACCTTAATAATTTTTTCATAACCCCATTTCCCCTTTATTTAAACGCTAGTGGGCTAATATTTTTTGGCCCGTTTCATCGGCACTTCTTTTACAGTAGCTGATTCAGGGCATAACTCTACCAGGGCATTGGTCACTCTTTGTGAATCAGCCGCTGGGATTCTACCGGCACCAGATGCTTTTCTAGCAAACAATCTAGCATGATGGGCGTTACCGCTCATTCTGCCACTAATTTTACTTAAAGCTTTCTTAAGCGCTTGAATATCATTGGTGCTAAGTTTTTGTTCTGGGTGCATGCGATAATTTTTAATTATTTGACAAGCTGGTCGAGCAGCCGCTTGGTCAGCGCTAGATAAATTGTCATATGGCGTAACGTCACTGTCATAAACTAATAACAGTCCCATAGTGCTAAGATTGCTAGTTGCAGCTAAGCTCGCTAAAGCTAGTAATGGTAATAATTTTTTCATATAAGTAAGCCTCATAATTGGTTTATTTTATATTAAATTTCTATTAATTTTTTATTTTTACTGGGCGAGAGGATTTAGCTCCCACCCAATAAAAATTGAGTTTATAAATACTGCAAAACAGTACCTTCCGGTTATTTTATTTACTGTAAACCGGCAAGCAACGCAATTCACGTCTAGCAGCTCTTAGCCCTTCTGGTGAACTTTTGTGTGTTTGTGAAGTTTTCTTGAAATTTCTAGCTTTAGGAATATCAGCAGATATTTCCCGAATGTGTGCTTGGAAATCACTTAACTCTGATGCTGTTAATCTTGGGCTTTGTTCACCTATGTGTTTATTTAAAATAGCACAAGCTTTTCTAGCATGTGGTCTGTCAGCAGGTGTTAATTTGGCTACAGAGACACTATTAGCAGGTTGCGGGCCGTCATTAGTAATTATATTGCCAAAGGATACTACGCTCAAAAGAGCTGCAATCGATAATATTTTTTTCATATCATACTCCATTCGTTTAATTATATTTAAATTAATATTATATAACCTCCATCTATCGCACCATGCGGGATGGATTTATGTATTTAGAAATTCACAAGGTTAGTTAGGTTGTGCATTACACCAAGCCTGTAGTTTACTAACATTATGTTGATTTGCGCCTAAAGCTAAACATTTTTTGTTACGAGCACAATATAATTGACCGTACAATGGACATGTTCTTTGACCATTAGGTCCCTTTTTAGTGTTTGGTTTAATGATGTTCGTCTTGCTAAAACATCCTTTTATAGAAAAATCATTTATAGCAACGCATGCGTTTTTCACTGGACACCATATAGTACCAAAGTCACATACTGGCTGAACACCACCAGGACCAATATTTCCGCCTGTTCTGTTAATAGCAAAAACATTGCCAACAACCAAGCTCGAAAGAGCTAGAATAGATAATAGTTTCTTCATATAGAAAAACCCCTTATATTTATAAATTTTAGCTTAAGTTAACAGACCCATTCTGTAGCTCTATAAGCTAATTTCACATATAACTACTATCTCCAGGATAATAGAGGGGGAGCGCTAAAAGCAATAGTTTGAAACCGGCTTTATTAATAAATTAGCAAAACTTACTAATTCACAGGTTTAAGTTACAGATTAAGAAAGTAGCTTTAATAGGATTTTCTGAATAATTTGGGGGTTGCCACGGCCTTGGGTTTTCTGCATCATCTGGCCCACGAAGAAGCCGATTAACTTAGTCTTGCCAGCACGATACTCAGCCACAGTCTCAGGGTTTTGGGCAATTAACTCTTGAGCCATAGCTTCTAGCTCAGCTTCAGAGCCAATTGCTTTTAGCCCTAAAGTTTCGACCAAAACAGTTGGCGCCTCGCCAGTTTTAGCAGCTTGTTCAAAAATAGTCTTGGCAGCATGATTATTAATTACGGCTTGATCTAGCAAATCAACGAGTTCAGCCATGTGCTTAGGAGTAAATTTACAGTCGCTAAGCGTAATTTTTTGCTCTTTTAAATAACCTAGTAGATCACGTAAAATCCAGTTTACCAGCTGGCGACTATTAGTGAACTTGCGCGCTGCTTCGAAATAAAGTGCTACTTCAGGTTCATCCATTAACACTTCTGCTTCATAGGGCGTTAAACCCAGAGTTGTGAGATAGCGTTGAAATTTAGCTTCTGGTAATTCTGGCAGCTGGGATTTAATGTCAGCGATCATGGCTGGCGTGACCTCGATCCACGGCAAATCTGGATCTAAGAAATAACGGTAATCTGCCGCTTCTTCTTTAGAGCGCATAACGACCGTCTTATGATTCTTAGTATCCCAAAGTCTGGTTTCTTGGCGGACGACGCCCCCTTTTTCTAAAAGTTTAATCTGGCGTTCGATTTCATATTCGACCGCGTCACCAATAAACTTAAACGAGTTAATATTCTTTAACTCACAGCGGGTGCCCATTTCAGTACTGTTTTTTTTACGTACCGAGATATTAGTATCAGCACGAAAAGCGCCATCTTCCATGTTGCCAGAGCAGATTCCTAAAGCATGTACGATATCACGCAGGGTTTTTAAATACTGTTTAGCTTCCAATGAGCTAGTAATATCAGGATAACTAACAACCTCTAATAACGGGGTACCAGTGCGATTTAGATTAACTAAACTAATATTTTGACTAGGGGCATGAATATTTTTACCAGCATCTTCTTCGATATGAATGCGAATTAGGCGAATCTCTTTCGGGCCCTCAGGCGTCTGAATTTTAACTTTGCCAAACTGACAGATCGGCTCTTTATCTTGCGTGATCTGATAATTTTTCGGCAAATCTGGGTAAAAATAATGTTTACGCGCAAATTTAGAGATCGGGGCAATTTGACTTTCAGTTGCTAATCCCACCGCGATCGCATAGTCGATCACTTTTTGATTTAGTACCGGTAAAACACCGGGATAACCAGCACAAATTTGACAGATTTGGCTATTTTGGATCTGATCAACACTATTAGGGCAGCTACAAAAAATTTTACTTTTAGTTTGTAGCTGTACGTGGACTTCGATGCCAATATTTACAGCATAGTCCGGATATTGCGCCAAAATTGCGAGTTTTTCAGTCATCCTGAGACCCCGATGGTTTTAAATTTGATTAATAATTTGCGGTCTAGTCTAGCATAAATTAACAGTTAGTGAATTTTAAACTTGTGGCGCTCTAGCTCTGGATTACTTTCTAGGGTAATTTGACACTGAAACTTCTT
>DATEBN010000057.1:0-15842 GCA_035287785.1 Candidatus Babeliales bacterium | reverse complement strand
GTATATGCAACTTAATTTTAATTTAAATTTAATATTTATACTGCTGCTGATAAATATCTTTAAAATGGAAAACTTATGGGCCCTAGATCGTAGTGTGATTACTTATCGGATTGAGCTCGCAGAACAAAAAAAACGCACTATGCGCGTTTGTAATTCTAAAGTGAGATTGTCGCATACATCTGATACACCAAATAACCGTTTATTAATTTTTGGAATTTTGAGTTCGAATGTTGAGCTAACTGAGCGAGCTTTAGCTTGTGATATAGCTGGGGCAACTACCGCTAGTATCGAACGATTTGAGACTATTTATACCGGCACAACTATGGTAGATGGTGTTGCAGTAGTGCAGATGAATTTTGAACGACCATTTTCAAGAGCCTCTGTGACTATGCCATTCCTGGCAACATATATGTCACATGCACGACCAACTGTGGCTAGCTATGCTATTAGTTCAGCAGTTAGAACACTCTGTTGGCGGGATGCAGCGAGACGAGCACATAAATAAATTAGCTCGGTGTATTTGTGGGGAGCTACTTAGAAGTGAGTAGCTTGATATAGATAATTGTTAACAAGGGTCTAGATGCAATGATTGGCGAGATTAAAATAATTTTAGGCTTATTTTTAATTTTGCTTTTTTCTGCTGGTGATCTAAAACAGGTACCCAAATTAGCTGGTTTGTTAGGTTGTATTACACCAGTAAATGGCCAATTTACGATTGACGGTGGTAATCATAAGATTTTTAAACACACTTATAAAATAACTTATATTCATAATCACTGTAAAATTGGTTATTTATATTATGAGCAGTTTCCACTAAATCTTTTTGTAATACACAGTTTTTTTATTACACCCAAAAGCCGTAACCAAGGGCATGGCCTAGCGCTACTAGAATTTGCATGTTGTAAACTTGAAAAAGCGGGTGCGAAAAAAATATTCATTCAACCCGGGCCATTTGAACAGAGTTCGTACAGCACTACTAAGTTGATGGGTGTACCGGAGCAGGAACAGGCTGTTAGATTGGCGCAGATAGTGCGTTTATATAAGAAAGCAGGATTTGTCAGGGTGTCGCAGAAACTTTCTTTTTGTGCTAAATATCTATATAAAATTATGGGTATTTACGAAGATTCAGATTTGCTGATGGTAAAAAATATTAAGCATTGAATTTTTAAAAAATATCGAGTGCTAAATTATCAAACTTATTTTGCTGGGCTTTATAGTGACCAACGAGCGCGATCATCGCTGCATTATCGGTACAATATTGGCCAGCGGGCGAGAAAAACTGAGTCTGGCGCGCTTCACATAACTCTCGGAGCTCTTGCTTAAGATACTTATTACAAGCTACGCCACCTACAAAAGTGACTGCTTTGATTTCTGGATATTTTTTGAGCGCTAGATTAATTTTATTACAGAAAATATCGCGTATACACTTGAGTAGCGAGCTAGCGATTTTTACCTGTAGATCATACGACAATGGCGCAATTAACTGCTTAGTTTTTAGATCAAATAAATTTTGTTTAACTAGGTCATATAGTACGGCAGTTTTAAGTCCTGAAAAACTAAAATTCAGCGTATCTTTGGCACCTCTAGGATAATTAAAAAAATCTTGAAATTCCGCTTCGCGTGCTAAGCGTTCAATAATGGGACCACCCGGATAAGCTAAGCCAATAAATTTGGCAATTTTATCGAAAGCTTCGCCTGCAGCGTCATCTAGCGTTTCACCAATCGTTTGATATTCGCCATAACCAGTAATCAAATAGAGTGCAGAGTGTCCACCGGAAGCTGTAATACAAATATGCGGAAACGGTGGTGTATTGTCTAAGAAAGCAGAAAAAGCGTGTCCTTCTAGGTGATTAATGCCGATGATGGGTTTATTTTTGGCGTAACTTAACGCTTTAGCGAAACCTAACCCAATCAACAGTGATCCAGGCAAGCCAGGCTTAGTGGTGACTGCGATCGCATCTATTTGATCTAGAGTCACACCGGCTTTATTTAGAGCCAATTCGACAATGGGATTAATTTTTTCTAAATGTGAGCGCGAGGCAATTTCTGGTACAACCCCACCAAACTCTTTTTGTAGTTCAATTTGCGAAAATAGTTCATTAGATAAAACACCCCGCTCTGTGGTATAGACAGCGGCAGCGGTTTCATCACAAGAAGTTTCGATGCCTAAAATTTTTAAATTTTTAGCTGGATTAATCTGTTGGCTCATACGGGGGTAGTCACAACTGTTTTGTTAAATCTTAATTTTGTTTCTTTAGTGTTACTGTGTAATGGCTTAATATTTAAACAGCCCAACATGCTTTTAACTAGCGCTTCTTTGAGCGATTTACAATTATTGTTTTCGCAGGCAATTTCAATATTTGGCAAATTAATCGTAGTGTTAATTAATTTCCACGCCGCCTGTTCGGTAATTTTACAAGAAATTCCGGTGGGGTTAAGTGCAATTAAAATCGTGTGTTCTAGGAGTTGCAAATCTGGTCCTAGTGTACTTTCACGTACTTGCCAAAGATTGTCAGATTCAGCTGGATTTCTAGAATTGCTACGGTTGGCACTAGTGTTACTATAATTAAAATTTTTAGTTAAACGTAACTGGAATAATTTATAGGGACTGTTTTTTTTAAGCTTTAAGCAAAATACCGTATTATCTTCTGAGCAATATTCGATATGCTCTGGGTCAGCAAACAAGATATTAATCACGTTTTGGCGTTGATCATTGAAATTAAATTTTCCTGGAGCATCTTTAGTATCAACTACGATAGCAGTGCCATCGTAATATAAGCAGGGGTACGTGTTATTTAACTCTTCAAATTTAGGTAAATTTAATTGTCCAACATATAAAATATTATTATTTAAGTTATTACCAAGAGCTATAATCGTGCAGGTCGCCAGGGTTACATACAGCCCTAGAGATGTCATAATTCTAATTATTTTGCTCATGGAGCGACTTTCAATTTTCTGTTAATATTAAAAACATAAAGTAAATATAGCTAAAGCTAGCAATTTTATCAAAAGAGAAAATCTATAGAACCTATGAAAATAATCGCCAAAAATAAAAAAGCTTTTTTCGATTACGACGTTCTAGAAACTCTAGAGGCTGGTATAGTCTTAAGTGGCGCCGAAGTTAAAAGTCTACGCACCGGCCAATGTACCCTGCCAGGTGCCTATGCCATTATCCAACGCGGTGAACTATTTCTCTTAAATGCTAATATTCCCACTTATTCCCATTTAGGCTTTAAAGATGATGGTGGGCCGACACGTACACGTAAATTATTAGTTCACCGGCGCGAACTTGGCAGATTGGTGGGCGATATTGCCCGTCAAGGTGTGACCATCGTAGCGCTGAGTTTATATTTTAACGATCGGAATATTGTCAAAGTGTCTTTGGGAATCTGTAAACATAAAAAAGCCGCAGGTAAAAAACAGGCGATTAAAGAACGCGATATCAAGCGTGAAACTGCCCGTGAGATTAAAGATGTTTATCGATATTAAAAATTATAATTTTAGTTTGTAGTAAATCCAATAAGAAACTGGCCGTGCCAGGCCCTTCGACAAGCTCAGGATGAACTGCGCTTGAGCTACTAGAACTGGCCGTGCCAGGCCCTTCGACAAACTCAGGATGAACTGCGCTTGAGTTACTAAATACTGGCCGTGCCAGGCCCTTCGACAAGCTCAGGATGAACTGCGCTTGAGCTACTAAATACTGGCCGTGCCAGGCGTAGCCCCTGTAAGGGGCGAAGCCTGGTGGAGGCGATGGGAGTCGAACCCATGTCCGCAAAACATCAGAGCCAAGACGCTACAGGCTTATTCCCTATGGATACTAACTAACCACCCTAGAGACTGAGTGTAGTTAATTAGCCAGTTTAGTGATCATGTTAGGCTACCAAACTAAAAAATCTGGCCTAACCGCCCTATCTGAGTGATACGAATTAGTGTAACTGATAGGTACGTTACACTAATAAGTCAGTCTTTAATTAGGCAGAAGCCGCGATTAAAGACTGCGCACCATAAACATGGTTTGCATTTATGTTTTGATCATTTTTTAACGAGGTCCCAATCAAAACTCGGCCTGCTTCCCGGATCATCAATAATACGTCGAAGCCAATACGCCCCCGGAAATTTCAAAGAATAGTCTTAGTGTAAGTGATCTAGCTTAGCTGGTCAAATGCAGTCTAGCTTTGATTCTAGACTGATTGCTAACTACAGTGATAGTGTGATAGTTTACTGGTGGCATAAGCCATAGCTGCTAAAGTATCAAACAACAACTAGCTTAATTTGGTAATTATAAAATAAGTGAGGGTATTTTTATGAAACGCTTATTAATTATTTTTAGTTTATTTACCAGTAACTTACTCTGTGAATCAGAATTGGTAGATTTGATAGTGTTTTCTTACAATCGTCCAATGCAACTATATGCTCTGCTAGAATCTGTGGAAAAATATTTAACTGGCCTGGGGGAGATTTCGGTAATTTATCGCGCGAGTGATAGTGCTTATGAAACTGGTTATGCTGAAGTTAAAACTAAATTTAAGCAAGTGCGTTATTTTAAACAGGGAGACACGCCTAACAAAGATTTTAAGCCATTAATTCTGAAAGCTTGGGACACTAAGCAGGAGTATTTAATGTTCTCTACCGATGATATTATTGTCAAAAGTCCAGCTGATTTAACAGTTTGCACCAGTGTGCTTAAGTTGACGGGCGCTTATGGCTTTTACTTACGTTTAGGTAAAAATATTAGTAAGTGTTATTTTACTGGTGATAAAATTAGCGATTTGCCGAAGCATAAATTAGTTGAGCCTGGTATTTATAGTTATAAATTTAGTGATAGCACAGGGGAAGATTGGCGTTACCCTAACACGGTAGATATGACTATTTATCCTAAAAATAAAATCAAAAAGTTTTTTGCAAAGCACGCTTATGCTAACCCTAATAGTTGTGAGGGCAGTTGGGCGGCTCAAGCAAATTTAAGCTTACAAGGTCTATTTTTTGAAAAATCTAAAATTGTAAATATTCCGATCAATTTGGTAAATGAAGTGGCACCAAACGCTCATATGAACTCGCATTCAGCGGCTGAGATGTTAAAGTTTTTTAATCAGGGTTTGAAAATCGATATTGGTGACTTATATGAACTTAATAATCAAGCACCACATGTTAATTATCAGGTAAAATTTATGGCCCGTTAATTTGACAACTTAAACTAAGCATGTAAGTTTATATCACAATTTGGGAGCAAAATTTAGTTAAAACTTGCGAGTAGTAGTGAAGCAAAACAACTGGCAATTAAGTTTAGTTTTTAAAAAATAACTTAGGAGCTAATTTTTTTTCAGTGTTTTAACCTGCTCAATGCTCAAGCCAGTTTTTTGTGCAATCGTTGTAATATCCAAAACATCGAGTAGCTGTTTTGCAATTTCGATTGCTTTTTTGTGTTCACCTTTAGCTGCTCCTTTAGCTTCAGCTGTATCAATGCGACTTGCTTCTGAGCGCCAAATATCCAAATATTGATCATACGCAAGTAATTCTTGATTTGACCAATTACTGCGCGCTAAAATGTCAAAGGCATCAGTAAACTCAGTTTCTCGCAGAGCCGCGGGTATTTTTTGTAGCACTTCGGCATTTTTTAAGAAATAGACCCATTTATCTAAAATATTATCCAATTGGGTTTCGGTTTTAGTAAACTTGGGTAATTCGATAAAATGAAATTCTAAATGCTTTAAATCATGCACATGTGTTTCATTATCTAAAATTAATTGGTGTGATAAATAATTTTTACTATTAAATAAATTAAAATCTAAGATTCCAATAAAAATTACAGGGACTAATTGTTTATAAAATTCACCAGAGTTTAGCTGTCTAGCTAATGCGATAGCAGCATAATATTGGGCTCTTGTGGCGTAATCTTTTTGATCAATCACTTGCATCTCAACTATGTGTTGATGGCCATTCTGGTCAGTGCAACGTAAATCAACAATAGAATATTTGCTACTTGGTCGATCGGGAGTATTGGCCGGATCATTTATTGTTACATCTATAATCTTTAAATGTTCTGGGCGTTTTAATACGCTATTTAAGAAGCTAATTAGAATATTTTTATGAGCAATGTTACCAAATAATTTTTTGAAGGCTACGTCACTTTTAGGACTCAAGTAAATCATATTAAATCCTTAATTCTAAATTGTTTTAGATTTAAATTATTTATATTTTTAGGTTACCAGAATTTCAACAAAGATATTATTTTTAATTAATTTGACAACTTAAACTAAATGTGTAGATTTTGCAGCGCTATTTAAGCACAAAAATTTAGTTAAAATTTAACGGATCTAGCGCAAGACTTTCTGGCGCTAGGTAAAGGGCTGATCCAGGGCGGCTATAACTTCGCTGATAATATAGTTAACGCTGGTAGTAACTTAATTTTACATCCCATTAATACTACTAAAGCGGTCGCTAATAATATTGCTAATTTAACCAAAAATGTAACTGTCAGATTATGCAATGCGATAGTGGCATTAGCTAATTGTGACCCTGAGGCAGATATTTTTAGGGAAGGGATGGAGATTGAGTTTGAGTATACACAAGCTCTGTATAACCAGCTTACTAGCTATCTTGAGGTGACACCTAGGGCAGAGATAGCTGAGAAAATTGGTGAAGTGATTAGTGATCAACTGCTTTCGATCGCGACAACTGTAGTAGCAGGCAAAGCAGTCACGCTAATTAGTGATGCGGCACTAGCAGCTAAATTACAGCAAGCAATTATAATTAAAAATAAAGCTGATAAAACTAAACCTAGTAAAATTAGTTGGCTGAATAAATTTGGTGCTCCTGGTAAAGATGTTGCCCGAACTTTAGGTTTAGTGGTCGCTGAAGAATATGAGTTGGTAGAGCTTAATGGCTTGGTTGTTAGTTTTAAAAATAACCCAGCTAATAACCAAGCTTTATTTAATCATGCCGAAGAATATTTAAAGCATAATCAGTCTGGCAAGAAATCTAAACGTGTATCTGGAGCAGTAAAATCTGCGCCTAATGAGATTAAACCTGCTAGAATAATGAGATCGCAAATAACTCCACAAGAAAAAAGGTTGCTAATTACGCAGGTTATTAAAGAGCATGGCTTTAAAAAAACTAATTACTATTCAAATGGGCAACAAGTGTTACAAAAAGGTAATAAGTTTATAGCTATAGATATAGATTCGCATAATGGTGGTATTTGGAAAATGGCGAATTCTGTAAAAAAATTAGAGTACAGAACAACTAGATTAGGTACCTATGATCAAAAATTAAATAGGATTGGGGATTAATAAAATATGTTTTATTGGCGTATAACTAAATATAATCCTAAAAATCGTGATATCAACGGATCTTATCTACTAGATGAGTGGACTTGTTATTCTCAGGTTGACACGATTACTAACGGCAAATTATTAACCTATGCAGAATACTTAGTAACTGAAAATGCTTATGTTAAAGCTATAAATTTATTTATGATTTGCAATGATTTAAAAGAACTGCAAGTTGCTTATTTAGAAAAATATTGGGAATTAGATCAAGACTTTAATTTAAATCTTGCGATGATTGAACTTTTTAAACGCATGAAAATTAGGCGTAAACTGAGTATGGATGAAGTAGAAATAATGGCTCGTTTAGTATTAAGAAGAAAATTGTGGTGCAAGCTTGGCAATGAAAATACCATGTTTGTACATTTTGGTTATGACTATTATATGTATATTGGCAGTGCTAAAAAATGTGTAAAAACTATTCGGCAAATTCAACAGAGCGGGTTATTTGTAGAAGAGTTTCTTTCACCATACTTAGAAGAATAGAGCTAGGCGCCGCGGTGAATTTATGAAAATTGAAGCTATACCATATTAAAAATTAGGGGTTTTATGAAGCTATCGCAAATTGATTTACTAGAGCTAATCAAATTATTAAATAGCAATCTTGATATTGGTTTAACACAGGCGCAAGTTACTTTAAACCGCACTAAATATGGCGCCAATTCTTTTCCACGACCGAAACGGGCCTCTTATTTTAAGATTTTTATTAGTCAGTTTGCGAATCCGTTAATTTATATTTTATTATTAGCAGCCGTAATTATATTTTTCGTGGGCGAACATTTAGATGCTTTTATTATCAGTGGGGTTTTACTTTTTAACGCTACGCTAGGTGCGATTCAAGAAGGTCGGACAGCGAATATTATTGATCATCTAGAGCGTTTAATTAAAACTGAGATTTTAGTTATGCGTGATGGCCAGCGCAAAATAATCACAGATCAAGAGTTAGTGGTTGGTGATTTAGTAATTTTACAAGAAGGTGCGCGTGTACCAGCTGATTTACGCATTATTACTGCTCAAGATTTATTGATTGACGAAGCGATTTTAACCGGTGAATCGCAACCTGTAGTGAAAACAGCTACTAATTCAGCAACACCAATAACTAATAATCGTATTACGCCGACCGACTTACTGTTTCAGGGGACTTATATTACAGCTGGTTCAGGCACGGCGCTAGTAATTGCGGTTGGTGCTAGTACCCAGTTGGGACAATTAAATAAACTAGTTGCGACGGTTGAAAAAGATTTGCCATTACAACATGAATTAGAAAAATTATCTTACTGGATCATTATTTTTATTGTAGCTATCTGCTTAATATTGCTGTTAATTGGCGTACTGACTGGTAAGCCGTTTGCAGAACTCTTGGCTATGCTCACAGCACTATTTATTTGCGTTGTACCTGAGGGTTTACCAGTAGTACTAACGCTGGTCTTGGTAACTGGTGTTTATCGTATGGCTAAGCGCGAGGTGTTGGTTAAAAAATTACGGGCAGTGGAAGTGCTAGGTCGCATAGATTTAGTATTAACTGATAAAACTGGTACATTAACACGCAATGAAATGATGGTTTTAGGGTGCTTTGACGGCCAACAGTCATATAAAATTACTGGGCAAGGTTATTTTTCAACTGGTGAAATACTCGATCAGCAAGCTAGAATAGTGTCACAGGATCATATAGCTCCCGACTCTAAGTTATATCGAGCTGGCCTTGCAGCGGCACTGTTGAGTGATGCCGAGTTAGAATTTATTCCCGAACAACAAATATTTAATCTTAAGGGCGACCCAACTGAAGCCGCACTTAAAATATTTGCGCAAAAATTAAATTTAAATTCAGCGCAATTGGTAAGTAATTATAAACTTAAACAGCGCATGGCTTTTAATACACAAAATAGATTGCAAGCTGGTTTATATCAGTTAAATTCTGCCGAATTAATTTTGGTGCTAGGTGCACCTGAAAAAATTCTAGACCTGTGCGATATTTTGCCTGAAGATTTAACTAAATTAGCAAAAGAATTAACGCAGATGTTGGCTAGTGGTTTACGCGTAATTGCTTGTGCGCAAAAAACTGGTGTAAATTTTGGCGAGCTTACCGCAGAGTTAAAAAATTTAGAGTTCGTGGCACTCATTGGAATTCAAGATGCCATTCGTGATGATGCACGTGCTAGTATTGCAGCAGCCCAAATGGCTGGGATTGATGTGGTGATGTTAACTGGTGATCATCCAGAGACGGCGATCTTTGTAGCTAAGAATGTTGGGATTATAAAAGACGAGCGAGGGTTACAAGATTTACACAAAAACAATGGACCTAAACCGCGTAATTTAGTGTTAACTGGGGCTGAGTTTGCCAAACTTTCGATCGAACAGAAAAATTTAGCGCTTGATCAAGTAGCGGTTTTTGCCCGGGTTTCGCCACAAGAAAAATTTGAAATCGTACAGTTGTATCAAGCTAAAAAAAGATTGGTAGCGGTGACTGGGGATGGTGTAAATGATGCACCAGCTTTAGCTATTGCCAATGTAGGAATAGCGATGGGCGGTATTGGTACAGAGATTGCTAAGCAAGCAGCGGAGCTAATTTTATTGAAAGATGCTTTCTCAGGCATAGTTTATGCCATTGAACAGGGTCGTCATATTTTTTACACTTTAAAACGTGTGATCTTATACTTCTTTGCTACAAATTTGGGCGAAGTATTTGTGGTCCTAGGCGCACTAGTTTTAAATTTGCCAGTACCGATATTACCAGCACAGATTCTATGGCTTAATTTAGTAACTGATGGATTTCTAGATATTGCTCTATCTATGGAGCCCGAAGAGCATGAAACTCTAGTGTATAACTGGACGGCTAGTTGTAAGCAGCTCTTAACTCGCCAGATGGGTTTTAAAATATTATACATGGCCAGCTTAATGGGTTTAGGTTCTTTAATTATATTCTATTTAACTTATCAGCAAAATTTAGCTTATGCGCGTACTATGACACTTTTAACCATGGCTATGTTTCAGTGGTTTAATGCTTGGAATTGCCGATCAGATTATAAATCTGTATTTACGTTGGGTATTTTTAGTAATCGTTGGTTATTATTAGCTACGAGTGTAGTTTTAGGTTTGCAAGTAACAGTAGTCTATTTACCAGTGTTGCAGAAAATCTTTAAAACTGTGCCCATTTCAGGTTTCGACTGGCTAATAGTTTTGGGTATTTCGCTGACAGTATTTATAGCTGAAGAGTGTCGTAAACTGTTTGTAAATAAATTTAATCAGGTCTCCAGAACTTAGGCACACTGAGTAGCAATGGGTAGTTTAAACGAATGAGTATGTATCGAAGCACAAAAACTTTCTTATTTTAAGTGCGTATGTTAGGTCTGTACTCAAGCTATAACTTGTTAGGTGACTGCTAAGCGTGACTATGTTAGGAAGCTATTTTAATGTTGCGATTCAAAAAATTAGTTTTCGGGTTAATATTTTTTTCGAGTTTAGAGTTGAGATTATTTGGTGCGCACGCTGGAGATTTGAGTGAAAATAGCGGTGATCGTCGTGCGGGTGCTCGTGAAGGCGAGCGGACTGACGCTGAATTGAGACGTAGAACACGTAGCAGCTCTGGTCGTGCTAGCAGCAAAGGTTCTGAATCAGAAGTTGAGTTGACAACTCCAAGCACTGACCGAATATGTGCCAAAGAGTTATTACCTAAATCTGGCGCAATATTAGAGGCGTTAGTTGCTAAAGATTCTGCGCAATTAGGTAGATTGGTAGCAAAATTTACTAAACATAGGTTAGCTAAGTTAAGTTTTCCGGTATTGATCCCCTATGGTCAGCCTGGTGGTAGCTCTTTTGCAATCTATGCTGTACAAACTAAACAATCAGAGGCGTTGAAAATTTTAGCCCAGGTTGAAGATTTTACTATGCCCGATCGATTGCGGCGTACTCCCATGTCAGTGGCTTTAGAATTAGAGCGCAGGGATGCTAGTTATGGTGCCATAATTACCACACTAGAAGAATTGCACAAGGAAACTAATGCAGCTCGATAATTTAATTTCTAGCGTTTTGCATTTTAGTTAAAGCTGCTTTTTTAAGATCATTAAACTGCAGTTGCGACATGATTTTTTCATAGCCGCCCAACGCTTCGGCAAAAAGATTAACGGCATGTTCAAAAGAGGTACCGGTACTGGTGATATACTGTCCTAAATCTTGGCGTGAAATCGTCACAGATTTTACATTAACAAGCTTTAAATTTAAGGCTTGTTTGACAATCGCATCTTCTAATTTGCGGAAATTAACAGTTTGTTGTTCATAAAGCCATTTGGTAAATTCATTGACGATTGGTAGCTGATCTGAATCATAAGGGATCAGGACCACCAGTGCCTCTTCACTACGATCTTTAATATTATTATTGCCACCCATTAAAATTATCGCGCCCATAGATGTTGGTGCCGGGGCAACCAAAACTTGCGGGGTAGCAGTGGTTTTTTTAGTTTTAGTAGTCAGAGTTTTTTTGGTAATACGTGCGGTATTAGCTTTGGAGTTATTTGGTGCAGTAGTTGATCCTGCTACTTGCAGGTGATCGTCAGCCGGTGTAATCGTGGTAGTAATGGTACTGCCAGTTGGTTCTTTAGTTACATTTACCCTAAAACTAGCTTCCGGATGGTGTACAATGGGTGCGGGAGCGCTAATTACAGCTTGGACTTGGTAACTGGTAAGAACTAGCACAATTTGGATTAAATTTTGATGGCGTAAACTTTTAAACATAATTAACCCCTAATAATTCCTAAATAATTTAAATTAATATTTAAAAATAACTTAAATTATTTAAAAACTAATATTCAAGAGTTTAGCTTAAAAGTGAGCTTATAGTTCTTTTAAAGCCTGCTCGATCTGCTCTGTAGCAGTAATATAAGAATCAGTTTGTTTAAATCTAAGTGGTGCTCCAAAAGCTACCGTGACAGTGCCTTTAGTATGCGGGAATAATTTATCGTAGGGGAATATTTTCTGAATATCCCGGTCGATCTTAATTGGGATGACTGGTGCTTGCATATCGACCGCTGTTAAACCAGCACCCTGCTTAAGGGGCAAAACTTGGCCATCTTGGCTCACTTGACCTTCTGGAAACAACATTAAAGAATAGTTCTCGTCGAGCACTTGGCCCATGTGCTCGAGGCCTAGCTTAATATCTTCTGATTCGCGTTGAATTGGAAAAGAGTTGAAGACTAAATCAGCTAGCCAAGCACAATACCAAAAATCTTGATATAAAAAGTCGCGCGCTGCCGCAATCCGTACGCGCGATCGAATGTCACTTGGTAGTGCCATGAGCACGATTGCGCCATCAAAATAGCTAACATGATTGGGCATTAATAAAAATGGCCCTTTGGTTTGGCGCAAATTTTCCAGGCCGGTGATTTTAATTTTTACCCAATAGCGCATGATTAATAAAAATAGACCTTGTAAAACAGCGCGAATAGCGCGAGCCCACCAAGTGATTGGCCAGTGTTTGAGGGTGGGTTTTTTAACTTGCGGTCTAGGAGTTAATAATAATTTTTCTAAATCACCGACCGTAGTCTGGTTGGTGATATCGCTTTCTGACAGAGACGTTCGAAACTCAAATTCAATCTCTGAGACTAGCTCTACGCGTAATAAAGAATCGATTTTAAGATCCCGCACTAAAACAGTTTCGGGAGTGATTTTTTGAACCGGTGTACCAGTAATATGGGCCATAATATTAATTAATTTTTGATTTTGACTGGCGATTAAAGGTGGCTCGGTTAAATTAGCTTGATCTTTAAGATGGGCTTGAACTTCTAGTTTTTTAATTTTACGAGTGGGGGTTCGAGGAAAATCGATATCATGCCAAACGGTCCAAGCGTTAATTTGTTGATAAGATGCTAAGTGACTATTGGCCTGATCGATAATGGCTTTAGGATCTAATTTTTTAGCTGGGTCAAGTAGTAGTGCCGCGTGAATTTCGGTATTGCCTTTGTCTTGATCAAGTCCCAATACACAGCTGTCGATGACGCCGGTAATTTTATTTAATTCAAACTCAATATCTTCCGGATAAACATTTTGGCCACCTGGCCCTTTAATTAAATATTTTTCTCGACCTTTAATATACAAAAATCCTTCCGCATCGAACTCACCCAAGTCTTCAGTATTGAACCAGCCATCTGGCGAGATTACTTCGGCTGTTTTCTCAGGCAAGCGATAATAACCTAGGAACACATTGGGGCCTTTTACTAAAATTTCTTTTTTAGCTGAAAGCTTCACTTGGACACCAGTGATTAATTTGCCTACCGAGCCTAGTTTATGCACATGATAAGTATTAGTAGCAACTACGGGTGAAGTTTCAGTTAAGCCATAGCCCTGCAAGATCGTAATACCCAACGCTTCCCACTTATGGGCTAAATCTGGATTTAAAGCGGCACCGCCCGATGCGATGGTATGTAATTTGCCCCCGAATTGGCGCAGTACTGGATAAAATAAAATACGTGAAAACCATTTCTGATTAATTTTTTCTGCAAGTTTAATTAACTTGTGGAATAATTCTAGACGATTTTTTTCGGCGAAACCTAACTCAATACGACTCATAAATAGTTGTAAAAATTCTGGTACGGCTAACATGCGTGTGATTTTATATTTTTTTAATAAATCGCGAATGGCTGTAGCCGAGTGGACATAAACTACTTGAATGCCATAAGAGTATGGTAATAATAGACCCATCGTTTGTTCATAGATGTGACTTAATGGCAAAATAGAGAGTAAGCGATCTTTGCCAGGATGTAACTCAATGGCTTGAGCGACTGCCGTAAGATTGGAGTAAATATTATGATGGGTATGCATTACCCCTTTAGGATTGCCAGTTGTGCCAGAAGTATACATGATTTGCACCAGGTCATCGGGAGCTGCTGTGATGGGCTGATAATCTTTTAGATTTATATCTGTTAAATATTCTGGTAAAAATTCGGTGTTAAACGTTTTGATATTAGTCGGGATATCTAATCTACAGCTGTTGAATTTAAATAAAATAGTTGTTTTAGTTTCTTGGGCAATTACTTGTAAAATTTTACTAGTACTTTGGATATTTAGTGGCACAATTATGGCACCACGTAGTAAGCAACCCCAGAAAACACAGACCCAATATGGTGAATTAGGCGCACAAATTAAGACTTTGTCGCCAGGATTAATATTATTTTGGGCTAATAATACAGCTACTTTCTGGGCTAATTCGTAAACGTCAGCATAAGTTAAATTAACGGTGCGAAAACCCATTTGCATAGTCAAAGCAGTTTGATTAGCAAATTTTTTACTACTAGTTTCAACTATTTGATTTAAAGTCATATGATCTTAGTCTTCAATTAAAAAACAGCAAACGGCTAAGGCATAGTCGCCGTCATGCGAGATACTAATATCACTGCTTACTATTTTTGCAGCATGACTGTCTACTAATTTGATAACTGGTTTCCCAGAAGCTAAATTTATGATTTCGATTTGGTGCCAATCACCTGGCTTTAAATAATCCAGGGCTTTAAAAATGGCTTCTTTAGCAGCAAACTTACCAGCTAAAGAATTTAATTCTGGATTATGATGCAGTTCATGGGTTGTAAAAATATGCGCTAAGAAATTATTGTCTGGGTTACGCGTAGCTGCAGTTTTAAATTTGGGAATATAAACTAAGTCGCAACCAGTTTTAATTTGCATTAGAAATCAACTGAGAACTCAAAACCAGCTACGCTATTGAGTAATGTGCGCCGCCCATTAAATGGATGTTTGTAAAATAGGTGAAAATTAGAGCGGCCATAGTAGGCTAGTTTTAAAATGAAATCGTGTGTTGTCCAATCTTGCAAACAACTAGCGGTATTAGCAACCTCATTAGAAAAACTATTATTATAAAGTGCGATGGTATCGCGATTATGTTTCATATGTTCATATGCGATGCCAAAGTTGAGACCCCGATAAATCTTGGCTGATAAACCTAGATTATAGCGTTGAGTTAAGCCTGGCTTAAGTCGAGTGTAAGTTTTTTCTAAAAAGATCAAACTAGTTTGATCTGGAAAAACTTTGATGCGTCGATCACGAGAAGAACCAAATAGTTCTAGAAAATCTATGTTAATATTGCCATGAAAAATATGAAACCAGTCCAAATCTATCCCACCACCAAATGTGATCCCAGTGGCACCATCGTTGCCATAGGGGAAAGCAAATAATAGATCTTCGTTTTGACGCAAGCCGGTAGGTAGCGTTAGCCCACTACGTAGACTTAAGGCCACGTTTTTTAATCGCGGATTAGTCGGCTGCGGGAAATCTTGGTCCCAGCGTAATTCGACCATTGTATCGCCAATATTTAATCTACTCCAACCATCTTGGACATTTAAACCTTGGCCTAGTTCTGCGACCGTAGCAAAAAAATCGTCCGTTAAATATTGTTTAGTTAAAATATCAGCAGCGGTATCAGATTGGGTTAGATCTTGCCATACAACATTGCTTAATTTGAAATGGTAAAACGGTAAACTAACGTTAAGTGATAAGCTATTTATAATTTTAAATCTA
>DATEBN010000056.1:0-3752 GCA_035287785.1 Candidatus Babeliales bacterium | reverse complement strand
ATGCCCCAGCTTCGATATATTTTTTAGCATTATCCCAAGCTCCACCACCATTAGCCATCATGAGCGCCATTAGCACACCTGTTAAAGTTGCGCCAGCGAGCATACCACCAAGTGCTTCTTTGCCCAGCAAATAGAAAATTGCTACCGGCGCACCAGCTGAAATTAAACCTGGTAAGATCATCTCTTTTAATGCAGCACGGGTACTAATCGCGATGCATTTTTTATAATCAGGATCTGCTGTACCAGCCATTAAACCAGCAATCTCTTTAAACTGGCGACGCACTTCCATCACCATATCAAGTGCGGCATTACTGACTGACCGCATTGTTAAAGCTGATACCAAGAAGGGCAAAGTGCCACCGATAAATAAGCCAACTGTCACAAACGGGTTTAGTAAATTAAGGGTCGTTAAACCAGCTTCTTGCGCATAAGCTGAAAATAGAGCTAACGCTGCTAAAAGGGCTGAACCGATCGCAAAACCTTTACCCATAGCCGCCGTCGTATTACCCAGCGCATCTAATTTATCAGTAATTTTACGGACACTCGGATCGAAATGAGACATCTCAGCGATTCCACCAGCATTGTCAGCAATGGGACCATACGCATCGATGGTCATCACAATCGCCACAGTTGCTAGCATGGCTACGGCCGCAATGGCTACACCATACACACCGCCGCCAAAGATAAATGCTAATAATACGGCTAACGCTAACACAATCACTGGTAAAACAGTTGATTCCATACCAACTGATAAACCATAAATTAAATTGGTCGCTGCACCAGAACGTGAACTATCGGCAATTTTATGCACTGGTGTACTAGCGGTATAATATTCGGTAATTAAACCCACAATGATACCTGATGCACAGCCTAGTAAAATCGCATAAAATAAATTCGCGTGTAAGCCAAAATAACTAATATAGCCATACGCCCCAGCTGCAAACGCTACCATCGAAACATAGGTCGCATTACGCAACATAACTGCTGGTTGCGCCCGTAAAACTAGATTAAATAAAATTCCCACTAGTGAGCCCAATAGTCCAATGGCTGATAATACAATTGGTAACATTATATATACGACATCAGAGCCAAATTCATGCAAACTAAGCACGATCGCTGAGACCATCGCCGTCACATATGATTCGTAAATATCAGCACCCATACCGGCTGTATCGCCCACGCAATCACCCACGTTATCAGCTACTACCGCTGGATTCCTAGGATCATCTTCTGGTATTCCAGCTTCAAGTTTACCAGCTAGATCAGCGCCAACGTCCGCTGCCTTAGTATAAATACCGCCGCCCACACGCGCAAAAAACGCTACTAAACTAGCACCCATCCCAAAGCTGGTTAAAATCTGCACAAAATCTACATGCGTATAATACTGACAAACTAACAAACCTACACCCAGTAAACCAAAACTAGCTACCGCAAAGCCCATCACGCCACCGCCACAGAAAGCGACCATGAAAGCTGCATATTCGCCCCGATCACGCGCCGCTAAAGCTGTGCGTACGTTCGCTTTAGTCGCTGCGCGCATGCCAATTACGCCGGTAGTTAGCGACATAACTGACCCCAGTACAAAATAGACTGGCACTAAAATATTACTGGAGGCCCAATATAATAACCCTGTAACAATTGCTACTACAATTGCAATCACCTGATATTCTTCACGCAAGAACGTCATCGCACCTTCGGCAATCGCATCCGCTACTTTAGCAGCTTTAGCATTGTCGACTATGATTGCACGTATACGCGCATAGAGATAACCTACGACTAGTAAACCTAAAACTCCGACACTGGCAAACAGCCATAGGTAATGTTGAATTTGCATCAAGACCTCGTGATAAAAAATATTTGATAATATTTAGATTAGATTATTAGATTGATTTATAGCTTTTAATCGTACTGTTCCTGAAAATTTTGTCAAAAAAACGCTATTTATAAAGCGCCGAAAAACCAGTCTGCTTACTCTTGGTAACCATATAATTAAATAAATAAATTCCAGCAACCAAATAGCCTGCCACAATTAATAACCCAATACTAAAGCTCGTCCAATTGTTCACGCCCGTGATAATATATTGGTGTGAAAACTCTAAAAAATAATAATGGGGCAACAAATGTGAAATTACTTGTAACCAATTAGGCAAAACTTGAATTGAATTATAGACCCCTGCTAAAAGCGAAATACCCCAAGGGAGTACATAAATAATCGACTCGATCGTTAAGCCAAATCTAATTAATAAACTAGTTACTAAACTGCCAAAAGCTAATCCAGTCAGATATAAGCCTAAGACCGTGCCGGCAAAATTAATTGACCACACTAACGATGCAAGCCCCAATAATTTAAAAAATAAGATAAATAATAGTAAAAAACTGCTAAAAATAACGGTTGCGATTAAACTCAAGCTCGCTAAAATTTCCCAATTACGTAAAGGCATCGTAAATAAATGCGCTAAATTTTGCGCATGAAACTCTTCCGCAAAATTGATCGTCACATCATATTGCACCCGAATGTAAAGTGACCAAAGCGCCGCTGAAGCAATAAAAAAACTCCGTAAATACGCTTGATTTCCAGTTGTACTGCCCACCCAGTTACCAATCAATAACCACATCGTAAATTCTAATAACGGCCAGTAATAAGTATTTACAACACGCCAATAATCATTGGTCCAAGCTACCCAATAGCGATAGGTTAAAGCCCAAATGCGCTGTCCACTATGCATCATATAATTTACTCCTAACTGCCGGCAATTTGGACAAAATAGTCTTCTAAGCTGGGTTTAGTGATCGCAATATCAATAAATGAAATTTGCTGGGTATGTAACTCTGCCAAAAAGCTGGCAATTTCAGTCTCAATAATTTTGATCTCAAACTCATGGCCAATTTTAGTGTAATTTAAATTTTTTTGGGCTAATAACTGCTCTAGCTGATCAGCGTTTTTAGAGATCCATAGATTCAAATACGCTATATTTAAGCGCTTAGCTAACAGCTCGGGCGTATCGATTTCTAAAACCGCACCATCTTTTAAAACTACCACCCGATCGCACAGCTCTGTCACTTCAACCATATTATGGGAAGTGATCATAATGGCAGTATTAAAACGCTCCCGAATTTGCATAATTTCTTGGCGAATTTCGCGCGCACTTTTGGGATCTAAAGCCGCCGTCGGCTCATCTAGTAACATAATCTCTGGGTTATAAATAAAATTCTTGGCAATTAGCACCCGTGACATCTGACCAGCTGAGAGCGTGCCAAACTGTTTGGGTAACAGTAATTGCAGATTAAATTTTTCTACTACATTAGCGATCGCTGCATTAACTTGCTCTGGCGCATACATTAAAGCATAAAATTTAAGATTTTCGTAAACCGTTAACTTCGATGGCAATTTATAATAAGTCGACGAATAAGCAATTTTGCGTAATACTTCATGAAAATTTTTTTGGGTAACAACTTGGCCAAAATATTTAATCTCGCCCGCACTGGGGATCGTGATCCCTATTAGCATATTAATAATAGTGGTCTTACCAGCACCATTAGGACCTAGAATTCCAAGAATTTCGCCCGCCTGTAAATCAAAAGAAACTTGCTTTACAGCGGCATAGTAGCGCTTACGCCACCACCAGCCACTAGTGAAAGTTTTGGATAAATTTTGAACTTCAAGAATTTTAGGCGCGGCCATACAATCTTTGCTCTAGTTACGCTTTAAACTGATCTATAGCCGTGTTTAATCTACATTAAAAATATGATTT
>DATEBN010000055.1:0-5603 GCA_035287785.1 Candidatus Babeliales bacterium | reverse complement strand
TATCAGATATTGGCACAAAATTAGTGATTTATAAATTAGTCTTAATTAATTGCAAAATAATTGTAAAAAATCAGCTTAAGATTACACTAATTACAGTTTAAAATTTTTAGCTATAGAGAACTTATAAATGTCTAATAATCGCAAATATTTGTTAAGTTTGTTTAGCGTAACCATAACCATTTTAATCACGCTAAATATCAGTGCGGCTGACGTAAGCACTATTAGCGCTAGTGCTAGCGATAGTCGATAATTAAAACACACGAAAGAAGCGCACATGCAAAAATTACTTCTAATTTCACTAACTTTAATTAGCACACAAACTTTAGCCATGCAGCCCGGCACTATTAGCGCCCGAGTGTCTAGCACAGCAGCAAAATTAGTTGGTGCTAATAGAACCACCCGCTCTATCTCTAGATCTACAGCAGAAAGTATCGTCACAAGCCTAAGCCCGCACTTAAAATACATGCACAAGCATGACGCTTATCTCGCTCAACAACTC
Source organism: Candidatus Babeliales bacterium (assembly GCA_035287785.1). Taxonomy (GTDB): domain Bacteria; phylum Babelota; class Babeliae; order Babelales; family JABDEC01; genus CANKVQ01. The sequence goes on along the minus strand of DATEBN010000055.1, from coordinate 5,104 downwards.
AAAGGCGTTGCGCCATTAGATGCTGCTGAAGTTGCGGCACGCGCTGTACTATTAAGTAATGCGATTAAAAGCGTCGGCTTCTTAACTTGGAAAGAGTTTGAAGGCGCTGAAAGAGCACATGTACGGCACACTGAATTGGCCGAAAAAAGTGCCATGCTAGATCGTACAGAGCTATTACCAGTCATGCATGCCTGAGAAAATGCCCTAGCAATAGATGAGGCACCGCTACTAAAAATGCCACTACCTAACAAAATTTTAAATGTCAGTTGCTTTGCAGTGTACCCATTTCGTTTTGGGGCTGGCTTAAAATATTACAACGATCTTTACAACAACACTAAACAAGATTTAGCGCATACTGACGCTAAAATTGCTAAACTATCTCATATACTTGCCAGCAGTACAACCCGCACTCTAACATTAAACGATTTAGATCGTAAACCTACAGTAGGTGAAACTGTGCCCTTTAAGAGACCAGTTGATCGCATTGATTTAGTTGTAAGACTAGCTGAGCTTAAGCTCGATCGCCAAAATACTATCGAATATTTGAACACTAATTTTGCTGCTAGATCTAGAGATTTGCGCTAATTAAAAACAAAAGACGGCTCCATAGCGCTAATATTTAGAGCAGAAAAAGCTCCCATCACGCAAAGTGACAGGAGCTGGTTTAAGTACCAGCATCAAGCTACTATTCCTATTTTGGGCACTCTAAAATCTTATTTTTAATCTGCGCTGCAATTACAGCCGCACTATCAACACTTGAATCGACTTCAAAATCATACTTAATATCCCAATGTACAGTGTCATAGTGGCTACGAGCATGACCTTTAGGTGATGTACCACGCGCTGCTTCACGCTGCTCTAGTGTGCTTAGGGGAATATTAACTTTAACCCAGCAAGTTTTTAGATCTTTCAGCTCGTCACGTAAATTATCAACCCAAGCTTTTTGATACGCAATATAATCTACAACCACATTACAACCAGCTTTAGCATAAGCTGCAATGGCGGCATGCATACCATGCGCTACCTGCTCCCCCTGCTCGCCAATATATAACGTAATTACAGGGTTTTGACTACTATCACTGGTAGTTTCTACCCAACGAATTAAATTCGACTTTTGCCAATACGATAAATTTTCTAAAGTAATATCTGGCATTGGTAAATCAAATAGATTATCGATACCTAATTTAATCCAAAGATTGGGCATCATTAAAGCTTGAAATTCTCGCTGAATAGAGCTTTTGCCAGCACCTGATGGACCATTTAAAATAATTACCATGCCAGATGCTTTAGTAGAGTTAGATTTAAAGATCATAGTTATTCCAGTAATTACAACTAACAGAGTTAAGCCGAAAATCAGATTTCTCTTCATAAGATACCGTTTCGTTTGCTATTTAAAACACCTGACACCATTTATCAAACATACATACTGCCAATTTTAGTATTAAGTATAGCGTAACCTAATTAATTTACGCCAACACATCGACACTTAGCTATTTCAGATTTGTAAAAATTACTATATTATACGCAATATGAATCTAAAAATTGATCTCACTTCTATCGCAATTGGCATATTAATTTTTACCTTGGGTCTAATTTCTGCTTATTTAGTAAATAAATATACTAAACCAAAACAAACATCTACAGACCGTTTAGTTGCTATGGCTGATGGTTTTTTAATTTCACGTGGTTTGTATGTAATAGCAGAATTAAAAATCGCCGATCAATTAATAGCAGGGCCAAAAACAGCTGCTCAAATCGCACATAACCTTAATCTTAACGGTGAAGCCCTATTTCGATTACTAAGAATGTTAGCTGCGCATGGTGTATTTAAATTTGTATCAGATACAACTTTTGCTTTGAATGAAATTTCAGAATTATTAACTAGCAATAATCCCAACTCCTTACGCGGCTTTTTATTGCATGAAGATCCTGCACGTTGGCAGGCTTATGGTGCTTTAGATTATACTATCAAAACTGGCAAACCAGCTTTTAATCATCTTTTTGGCGAAGGCTATTTCGATTATATAGCACGTGATAAAATACGGTCTGAACAATTTGATGAAGGAATGGCTAACCTTTCCGAATCAGAAAATCTGGCTATTGCTAGTAAGCTCGATTTTTCAAGATACACGCATATCATTGATATTGGTGGCGGCGTTGGTGGACTAATTACAAGCATTTTAAACCAATACCCATTATGTCGCGCAACCTTATATGAGTTGCCACATCTAGTACCATTAGCTAAAAATTATTTGCAGCAAAATAGTTTAGTTAATCGCACCAAAATTGTTGCCGGCAGCTTCCTAGACACTGTTATACCAGGTGGTGATTTATATATTCTAAAGCGCATTATGCATGACTGGAATGATGAGACCTGCCTTAAAATTTTAAAAAACTGTCATCGCGCTATGCAATACAATAACCAGCTAAACAATAGCCAATTAATGATATTTGATTGCATTGTTCCGGCTGGAAAAGATTATGACATTAGCAAAGATATTGATGTAATTATGATGACGATTTTTGGCGGCAAAGAACGTACCAAACAAGATTTCGAAATAATCTTAAATCAGGCTGGATTTACAATTTTGGAAGTCACTACTGTGCCTGGAACCATGTTATCGTGCATTAAAGCTAAAATATATAAGAGACCTGGACAACGAACATAAGTATAGAAAACATGCGAACGAAATTATTTTTATTATTATTCACAGTTATTACAAATGATCAAAACTTACAAGCCACTAGTGAAATCAGAGCTTATATTCAAGATATCGACAGTGTAAAAAATAGATTAATACATTTAGGCGCAACTTTTAAAAGTGAATATGCATTTACTGATTATATATATCAACCTAAAGAAGCTAATTGGAATTTGAATAAAGAATTCATAAGACTAAGGGTCTATGAAAAAACAAATTGGGATCAAAAAAAATGCGTTTTGGTTCATAAAATGAAAAAAACTCAAGGCGTCACAGGTAAAATACTGATACATAAAGAATTTGATTTAATCTCCCAGGCCCAGCAAGAGCTTAAAGATAATTATAGCTTTATTTTTTCTTTTTATAGAAAAGGATGGCAATATTCACTAAATGATAGCCAAATATTTGTAGAAGATATCGAAAATCTTAATGCTACTATTGAAATAGTAGCATCTGACAAAGAAAAGATAGATGATTTATTTTCAAAACTATCTATAACAAATGTTATCGAATATTCAGTTCCCTATTTAATTCAAAATTATTTACAAGATAAACAGTCCTAAGTTTTTAGATACTGTCGATGCACACGATTACTAATCGATGTTAGCAATTCATACGGGCTACCGCCATAAAGATCTGCTAAATAATTCGCGATAATTTCATGCATGCCTGATTTACCAAGTAAAACTACTTCTGTGCCATTATAAATTTCAGCAGTACCAATATTAGCCATAGTTTGATCCATACAAACATTGCCCACTAGGGAAAACTATCGATTACATGCTGTTGTTTCGCCAGCGATAATAATTTGATTTCGTCATGATTAACCGACTTACTATGAGTATCCATCCGGTAAGCCATCCGGAAATAACGATCAAGTATAATCCCGCTAGAGCCATAAATTAATCTGTATTTGGATTGCCAGCGATAGCTAATTCATACCCTTGCATCTCCCCAGGATTATACTCGGAAAGCATAAATCCAGTCTTAATAAATCCCAGTCCTTCATAGAATAAGGGCGAAATAACATTTATTTTCCGAGTAACCACAGCTAGAGATTTAATCTCAGGGGCATAGTCTTTGATTGAAAAAATAAGTGATTTACCAACTCCCTGTTTTTGAAATGCTGGATCGGTGCATATAAGCTCAATTATTGCTGATTCATCCCGGCATAAAAAGAGTATCCAGCCCGCTATACAACCATTTTTTTTTGCAACAACCAGAAGCATATCGTGGCTTTGCTTGAATTGCTTAATGTAACGATAAAAAGCATCCATACATTCCTGCGCAAACTGTTCAGTCCAATGGTCTTTATACCCCTGCCCAAATGCTTTTAAATAAACCGCTTTCAGCGTTGGTTCAATGGCACAAATAGCAGAATCATCATGGGCATCGTACTTATCCAGCGTAATTTCGGTCGTGTGCGTCTTGAACGTTATTATGGTTAGTAAAAAAAGTAATGTTTTCATAATTAATTTCGCTCTTTAATTTATCACGTTTCAACTAGGCTAATTGACACCACTTATCAAACATCCGTGTTACTGAACTATTATCAGATAACAGCTCAGCTCGATGCTTACTGATCCAACGCAACTCTTTTGATTCACGATTTTGGACAAATTGTTGGTCACCGACTGCGCCCAATAAAAAACGTACATCGTAGTGAAAATGCGCCGATTCGCGTGGATTAGATGGAATCAAATGGATATCGATATCAAATATTTCAGGACTGATTGGCACAATATTTTGAATACCAGACTCTTCTTGAGCTTCTTTGATTGCTACTGCCAAAACATCAGAATCACCATCACAGTGTCCACCTACCTGTACCCATTTGTCTAGCTTGGTGTGCAACATGACTAACGCCTGCGTCCGATCTTGATTTAGTAACCAAGCTGATGCCGTCATATGTCCCAACGCTAATGATCGTTCAAAACAATCTGGATATGCTTGCACAAAATCGATCATCCGTTGTTTAAACGTTAATTCAGTTGGATCTATAGGTTTGTAATTTACTAACAATCGCAATAATTGCTGTCTATGCATCTTTTTATGTTCCAGATTCAAAAAGTATATTTTATTATTGATTGTTTTATTTTATGGCGCTAGCCAGGCATTCGTTGTACGAAGACTGGCGGGGCTGACGAGACTCGAACTCGCGACCTTCCGCGTGACAGGCGGACGCTCTAACCAACTGAGCTACAGCCCCAAATATAGGGGAACTATTTTCAATCACACCAGATTTTATCAAAAAACTGAGTCTCTCATGAAAAACCCAAACTGGCCACGCCAGGCGTAGCTTACCGAGCCGGAAGGCCCCAGCCGTCGCTAAAAGCTATGGCGGGCGCGGCCGGATAAGCGAAGACTGGCTCCCCCAGGCTACGTTAAAACTTCGCCGGGCT
>DATEBN010000054.1:0-2362 GCA_035287785.1 Candidatus Babeliales bacterium | reverse complement strand
CTCGTCAGTTAGAAGCGCGAGCAGCAGGAAATTTAGCGGAAGCCAAATGGATAGCGCGTATTATGGATAGGTTAGATGCTGCTACTATAGATAGCGAAGGTGTGATAGTGCCATTACATAGTGCTACGTCTGTTAATCTGGCTACGTTACTAGGAGATGTCGAATTTTTAGATAGTGTTAAGTTTTACGATTTGACCAGGGCATCAAAACGGTAAGTTGAGTCTGATTTACATATGGAATTAGTAAAATAACCTTCGGAAATTCCGGGGGTTATTTTAATTTTTAGATTTATATAACTTGTTTAATAAGAGCAGAATAATACCGCAAAGTAGTATGCCAATACTAAGTGAGGCGGTAGTGATCTCCCAGATTGGTTTGTGCATTAGAATTCCAGCGACCAAGAAAGCGATAATGGTAGCGATTATGGCTGGTGACGCATATAAAATTTGGGTCTTAATATGATCAAGCAAATATGATCCAGAGCTATTGGCTGACATGACAGTGGTATCTGAGATCGGCGAGACATGTCCACCAGCAGCAGCACCAGAGAAAATCGCGCCCAGTGACGGTAATAAAAGGTAAACTGAATTAGCAGCAGCTGGGGTAGTTAGTTTTAAGAGCGAGATTACCATCGGGATAGTAATCGGGATAATAATTGCGAGCGCGCCCCAAGAATTGCCCGTAGCCGCAGAAATTATTGCAGTCACGATAAAGATCATGGCTGGTAAATAGATTAAATTTAAATGTCCCAATAAATTATTAGCTAAAAATATGCCTGTTTGCAGATTATCTCGTAATAAAGCACCGAAAATCCAAGATAGACCGATAATTGTAAGTGCCAGGCCCATGATTTTAAAGCCCTGTTTGAAAATCATAATTGTATGTGCGCGATCAATTTTTTGACGTAAATAGCCCATAATAAACCCAGCAGCTAGAGCGGCAATGCCAGCGGTAAATAAAATCGGAAAAATATTATATTTCTGTTTAAAAATAGTTAGTAGCTCAGCTTGATGGCCCCCAAATAGACAGTAATCGCCTTGATATAAAATCCCCAAAATTATGGTGCTAAATAGCGTAACTATGGGTACGATAAAGTCCCACAGCGAACAATTTTCGAGTTTTACATGTGAATCAGTTGGTACTACCAAGGGAGTTTTTCCGGCGAATAAATTGCCAGTTACTAATGCTGTTTGTTCGTGCTTATGCATGAGACCAAAAGAGAGCTCTTTATAGATAATTAGCCAGATCGAAAAAATGGTAATAAATGAATAAAAGATAAACGGGATCGCGGCTAAATAGACTGTATATGGATCAGCGGCAATTAGCTGATCAGAGTTACAGTGTAAATTGACGCCGGATTGGTCTAGCTGACTAACTATTGCACCGGCCCAGCTAGAAATCGGGGCGATCACTGCGACTGGTGCTGTCATAGAATCTAGCAAATAAGCTAATTTAGCCCGGGGGATTTTTAATCTGTCGGTTACCGGGCGCATAATATGGCCCACGGTTAAACAGTTAATATAGTCATCGATAAATAATAAACAGGATAATAATACAGAGGCGGTCTTTACAGAACGGGTAGTTTTTAGTTTTTTGGCGATTATATTAGCTAGTGCTATTGTAGCGCCAGAATGGTTAAATAACATGACTAAGATCCCAATTGAGATTACAAAGCCACAAAGATAAAGATTGTCAGGGTCAGAGAATTGATGAACTGTATGATCTAGAATTAGCGAAAGGCTGTCGATTAAACTACCATTAGCGGCAATTAAGCCTGCTGATAGTATACCTAGTCCTAAAGCCATGGTAATATTTTTGGTAACAAATGCACTAAATAAAACCAGCAAAGGTGGCAATAGTACTAGCCAAGAATCTGACATACAGGTTAAGCCCTTTTAAAACCTATCTATCGGGCTCCCGCTCTGGGTTCCCACGATAATCAAAAGTTTAGCATAGAATTTTTTGATGGAAAGAAAATATATATTAAATAGCTGTGAAATATCCAAGTTTGACCAGCGGACTTTTTTAGCTTAAATTAATGGTATCCGTTCATTTAAATTATTAAAGATAAATAATTAGATATTTTTAGTTAGTAGATTAGTTAGTAGATATTAATTTTGTAGGGTCATACTTCATGAGCATGAATCGAGTTTTTTATCTGAGAAAAGAGGACCGTGATCCTCAATGGCGAGTAATTGATGCTCGTGGTCAAGTTTTAGGCCGTATGGCAACCATGATCGCTGATGCGTTACGTGGCAAAGATAAGCCGTATTACACTCCGCATACAGATTGTGGTGACTATATTGTCGTGATTAACGCGGAAAAAATTGTGTTAACTGGCAATAAATGGGATGGCAAAGTA
>DATEBN010000053.1:0-8972 GCA_035287785.1 Candidatus Babeliales bacterium | reverse complement strand
TCTATTTTACTTTCATTTTCACTAAGTCCACCAGCTGCTATTTTAGCGCATAACGCAATAGATTTAGGATCTTTTTCGATATTGTTAGGAAGCTCTATGAACTCAGGGTCAAATTGCATATTATTACAAACCTCTAGAATTATTCGCGATAATTCTGTGCCATTAGAAATAAGATCTGGAGATAACATTGCCAAGTCGTTGGTGATCTGAAATAACACTTCGAAGTTTGTGAAGAGCATTTGGTCAACTAAGCCTAATTCTGCAAGAGGATATAACTTACGAAAAACGCCGCCATCACATCCACAAGAATCGTTAGTACAGTCCATTATATTAAAATTTACCACTTCAAATATTTGCAGGTCAGCCGCGATTTGGGTTGGTGGTAATTGACTAATATCGACAGTGGCTGTTGGATTAGCTAAACAGCTACTAGTAGCGCTAACTATTAAGGCTGAAAAAAGAATGTTTTTGAGTAGATTAGACATGATATAAACCCCAAATATGTATAGATATAACTACTTTAATAGTAGCGAGTCTGGCACTTTGGTCAAGTCTTACTTTAAGTTTTACTGATCAACTTGAGCTAATTCAGGTAGTTGTGGACGAGTTAGGTTAGGGGTTTTTAGTAGTTTTATGCCTAAAAAACTTAAAATTAAAGATGGGCCACTATCCGGTGACCCATCTGGGAATTTACCCATAACGTTTCTACGGGTGCTGTAGACCAAGTTTATAAGATAAAATCGCTAAACCAGGCTTTGGATCCGTGTAATCACCCGACCGATAATTCTAAAATGGTCCTTGCCGCGGATTAGGGCGACGGGAGCTTGTTTTTGATTAACGGTCTCTAAAACCACAAACTCTTCGGTATAAGTGACTTTGGCAATAGTCTTAATTGGCGTATCGTTGCCATATTCTACAGCTGCTAAATCGCCAGTGCGGGCCCAAATTTCAGGCGAAATAATCAAGCGATCGCCTTTGCAAAACATTGGAGCCATTAGGTTGTTTTCGACCGCTAGTGCAAAAATTGCACCATCGGTACTATTTAAGAATGGCACAAATATATCTTTAAAGCCGGTGGTAACCTGAATTAATTGGTTATTATAGGGTGAGGGGTTCGATGGTATATCACCGACTACGGGAACTAATTGGACATGCAGATCCGCATTAGTTTGTTCTGGCAAACTAATATTGCTGTCAATATTGTCAGTTCTTTTGCGATAGAGTGCAAATAGATCAATGGGTGACATTTCAAAAGCGTTAGCTAGTTTCCTTAAAGAATCTTCATTCCAGCGGCGTGTGCCATTTTTAATATGTGTTAAATAGCTTTCTGACATGCCAGTTTTTTCAGCTAGAACTTTAGTGGTCCAGCCTTTTTCTCTCAAGAGTTCTTTAACTCTGAGCGCGGTCATTCCCTTCATAGCGCTATGTCTCCTGCACCTAGATTTAAATTTGTGTTAGTATGATTTGCAATTACTTATCTGCTTGTTTCATATTGTATGGCAGTGTTTCACTTTGTCAAGATAACGACTTAGAATTATTTGGTGTTTATGATGCATAAAATTATTGTAAAAAATTATTATGAAAACTTGTTTTGGAATCAAGATCAAGTGATTTGTGGAATCGATGAAGTTGGTCGGGGATCGCTGTTTGGACCAGTGGTTGCAGGAGCGGTAATCTTGGCTAAAAATGCGCCCAGCTCTCTGTTAATAGATTCTAAGAAACTAACACATAACGAATTAATTATAGCTAATAATTATCTACTTAAACATAGTTATTATGCCCTTGGGATGGCTAGTCATGTTGAGATTGAGCAGTTAAATATTTACCATGCTACGCTCTTGGCAATGCAACGTGCTTGCTATAATTTGTTTTCTATTTGTAAGCTTAGACCAGCTGCCATCGTAGTTGATGCGATGCCGTTAATCTTAAAAAGTAATACCTATGCTGAGATCCCCGTCTATCACTTTCCTAAGGGGGAAGATTATTCTAGCTCAATTGCTGCTGCTTCGATTATGGCCAAAGTTTATCGTGATCAATTAATGGTAGCTTACGATCAAAGTTTCCCGGGTTATTTATTAGGTGCACATAAGGGCTATGGTACGGTACAACATCAAGCGGCCTTAGCAACTAAAGGTCCACTGTTTATGCATCGTAAAAAATATTTAAGTAGTGCTAAGCAGCAAGCTAACTTAGGAGTAGTTTATGCCAAACAAACCGCCATATTTTGCTGAGGTTATCACCAGCTCTTTATGGGACTGCGCAGCACAGTGCTGGCAATTTAATCAAGCGCCAGCATACGGATCGCTACTAGTGATCGAAGATCAAAGCACTAAATACTTTGGTTTGGTTTATGAGATTAATACCGGTTCACTAGATACTGTACGTTTACCAATTGCTTATCAAAAAACTGAGCAGGAGCTCCAGCAGGAGTTGCCACAGATTTTTGAGTTTTTAAAAACTACCTTTACTTGTTTGTTGGTTGGTTATCAAGAGCAAGTTGATCATAAAGCAAACCAACTGATCTATACTGCACCAGCTGTGCCACCCAAAATTCATATGTTTGTGCGGATTGCAACCGCATCTGAATTAGAATTATTTTTTCATAGCTATCAGTTTTTGCACTTATTATTTAGTCGTGCCAATCAAATGCATAATCAAATCGATGAGTTATTATTAGCGGTGTTTCAGCGTGCTAAATCCAGACTCGATTTAATTACTAAAATAGATGAATTTACGGAACTATTTGCACTGCTAGTTGGGCGTGATTACCAAAGATTAAGATTATTTTTTGGTAGATTAGAGTTAATACTTAAATAATTTACGCACGAGCTAAAGTAGCTCGATAAACAAGTGGTATCGTAGCATAAGTTAGGCAGATCGGCATATAGACATATCTTAAAGCGCTGGCCATGGTAAATGGAAAAAGCACTAAAACGAATAGCAGGCTGGTTAAGCTAAAAATAAATAATAGTAAGCCATAATTATTTTTAAGTTTAAAGCAGCTATAAATTAGTGAAAATATTATAAATATAAAAATAAAAATAAAGCTGAGTAAATATCGCAAATATTTAAGCGCGATAAAAATTATCTGCGCTTGATTTAAATTTGCTAGCCATGGCAAAGCTCTGAACTGGCTAAAATCTAGGGTGTCTAATTTTTCTAACGGTTTGGCAAAAACTATTTTAGCCCAGTTATGCCATCTATGTTGTAAATAGATTAAGGGGTGCTGATAAACTGCTGTGCGCCAACTAGTTAATAACTCTTGTAACTCGTTAGATTTGGTGGTGCTAATAATGGGGCTTTCAGGAAAGAATACTAAGTCGTCGACACGCTCATAATTAAATTTTTGCTTAATCAGCGCGAAATCAAAATTTTTGGCTTGCAAAATATAAGCTGGAAAAATGGGTTGACCTAGTACAATGCTAATACCAGCTAGGTCATAGATTTTCACGTATTGCCACCAATACTGATTTTTAGTGGGGGTTTCGAGTAGATAATTAGTAGCAAATACGGTGCTATATAAGATTAGATAGCCAACGATAGTTAGGCACCAAGTTTTATAATTTAATTTAAAATTATTATACATAAAACACAGTCCCAAAACTAACCCAGGGGCAGTATAAATGGCCTGAAATTTTATGGCTGTACCATAGAATAATAACACTATTAAAATTAAATATTGATAGAACTTGGGGTTTTTTTGCTGGATTATAAAATAAGTTAGCCCGCTACCAAAAGCTAAATAACTAAAAGCTAAGCCTACGTCTTTCCAAATCATGGCAGAATAAAACAATATGGCCGGCAATAGTGGGTACAGGAGATAGTAAAATTTGAGTTGGCTGTTTTTGAAAGCTTGTAAAAAAATAGAACAGGCGCCATATAATAAAACTAGATGAAATAATAAGATTGGGCCCGATCCTGCATATATTAGTGTGCATAAATACCAGACAAAAGACATTAATGGTGGGTGGGCAGTGCTATAGGTATTTGTGAGAGCCTCTTGATATTGGGTATAGCTATCAGGGGTCATTTGGCCTGGCCAGACTAACCATAGATTTAAAACAAATAGGATCGCTAAGCAGCAGAATGGCCAGCTGTGCGCTAGTTTATTGGTTAGTTTAGCTAATAATGGGATCTGTAACTTGTGCTTAATCATGCAGAAATTTTGCGCATAAAAAGTTGTTTGGTCAAGTTTGGTACCGGTAAATTAGAGTTAATGGCTAGTTTTTGTATAATAGATTTTAATTAAGATTAATTAACGCAAATTACGACGGATAGACATGTTTGGCTTTATTTCTAAAAATTTAAAATCTTTTTTTTCGACGGTCTCTAGTAAATTAAATTTATTATTTAATGCCAGTAAAATCGATCAAACTACTATCCAAGAAATTGAAAAAATTCTTTTATCTGCTGATACGGGGTTAGCTGTAGCACGTCAAATTACCCAAAAATTACAGCAGGATTATAGTGCTGGAAAAATTGCGACTGGCCAAGAGCTAAAAGAGCTTTTAGCAGGTTATTTGCAAGCATTGTTAGCCAATTCTGGTGTCACTTTTGATACTAGTGTTTCTAAAATTTATTTATTGGTGGGGATTAATGGTAGTGGCAAAACGACGCTATTGGGCAAGTTAGCGCAAAAATATGTGCAGGCTAATCAACGGGTTTTAATTGTAGCCGGAGATACTTTCAGGTCCGCTGCAGTCCAACAGTTAGAACAATTAGTTAACAAGTTACCGGTGACCGTGATTTCTGGGGCTCAAGATAGTGCGCCATCGGCAGTCATCTATCGTGGTTGCGAAGAATTTAAATCAGGTAAATATGATATTTTATTGATCGACACAGCTGGTAGGTTACAAGCACGTGAAGACCTAATGCGCGAATTAGCTAAGGTAGAACGTGTGATTCAAAAACAGTTGCCAGAGCAAAAAATTACGACACTATTAACTATTGATGCTACTTTAGGGCAAAACTCTTTAGATCAAGCACGGATTTTTAGTACACATGTTAAAGTAGATGGAATCGTGCTAACTAAGATGGATGGTGCTGCTAAAGGTGGCATAGCATTAGCGATAGTTGATGGCTTAAAACTGCCCATTGCTTATATTTCAACTGGCGAAAAATTAACTGAGTTAGAGCTATTTGATGCGCAGGCTTATGTTACCGGATTGCTGTCAGGTGATTAATAGTTGGGAGTAAGATTATTTTGCCGAAAATAGCGATTGCTAAATTAATTAGGGATTTAATACAACAGGGCTTAAGTGAGCAGGTTGCTTGGTGGTTATTAGAAAAATTAGCGCAAAAAACTAAGCTGGAGTTAATTTTAGTGGCCGAAATTAGCTGGTCTGTGCTAGAGCAAGCTCAGTTAGATAGTTGGGTCGCTCAAATTGTGCAAGCAGCTAAGCCCGTCCAATATATTTTAGGCGATGTGAACTTTTTGGGGTTAAAGATCTTAGTAGAACCACCAATTTTAATTCCCAGACCCGAAACTGAAGAATGGTGTGCTACTGTGATCAAGCAACTAAAAGCAGCTAATAAAGCTATTTCTGGGATTAAAATTTTAGATCTTTGTGCTGGTACAGGTTGTATCGGGCTAGCACTAGCGCAGGCTGTACCAGACGCTCAGGTTTATGCAGTTGAGATTAATCCCCAAGCTTGTGAGCTAATCGAAAAAAATAAATTAATTAATCAAATTAGTAACTTAGCAGTAATTAATCTGGATCTTAATCAATTAGATTTTAGTGCGATTGGTGTTAATAAATTTGATTGTAATAATAATTCTAGCGACCCTAGGACTACTAGTTCTACTGGTATTTTTGATATAATTGTAGCTAATCCACCCTATATTACTGAATTAGAGTATTTAGAGTTAGCGCCGAATGTGCGTGAGTGGGAAGATCCCAAAGCTCTAGTGTCAGGCACCGATGGTTTAGATTTAATTCGTCAAATTATTGAGTTAGCTGCCAGAGTTGAAATTAAAGTTTTATATCTGGAGATTGGCTATCTACAAGCTGAATTAGTTATTACATTGGCACAAGTAGCTGGATTTAAAACCATAATAGTACATCGTGACATGTATGGTAAAAATCGTATGTTGGAAATACGCTTAGCTTAAAACTTTTAACCCTTTGAGGTGTATGCAATTTTGGCGTTTTGATACCCAAAAATTTGTAGCTCTGCATCTAGATGATCAGAATTTAACTTGTGTTTGCTTAACTGGTAAATATCCAGATGTGCAAATTTTAGGGCAGCAGAGCTTTAAGCTGGATCCTAAAATTGTACATGAGCTAGTAGTTTATAATCCGACAGTTTTTAAAAATTATATTGCTAGTTTTAGCGAGCAACATAATTTAGGTTTCGCAAAATGGGGTTTAATTTTAGATCATTCAATAATTATTGAAAATCTAAATAGCATTAACCATCAGTTAGTGGAGCATAAATTTTCCAGAATTAATCTTAATGGCAATACCGATAGTCCAGATAGTTCTGTGCCTAATTGGTTCTATACGGCACATATTCCAGTTGGCATCACTTGGCAATATCAGTTGGGTTTTATTAAACAAAGATTAAATTTAATGGGGATTACTACACACAATGGAGCACTTTTAGGTTTATTAAAACGGCCGGAGTTTAAAATTACCGCTAATTTACATAATTTAGTAGTGTCTAATCAACCAGTGTTAAATTTGGGTACTAATTTAAATTTAGTTAAGCAGGATCTGATAGCACAGCAGATCTGGTTAGCGTGTTTAGGGCTATATATTTCTTGGGGAGCAGATTAATATGCCAAAGCATAGTTTTACGATACCAATTTCTTTTTTGCGTAGCCAAATTGGTTGCTTATGGTCTAAGCGTTTATTACCTGTGCTAATTAGTTTGATATTAGTTTTAGGCTTAATTAGTGTCATAAATTTTTATAACTATAGAGCTATAGCTCAGCAAATTAAAATTTTAGAAGACAATTTGGTAAATTTTGATCAAGCGGTGCGTGATAAGCATAATTTAATCAGTGAGCAGAGCCGATTAGCACAAAAATTAGGTGCTTATAAAGTGCCTATAAATCATCAGTATAATTATGATTTGTTAAATTATTTGTTGGATATTGCTAATTTAATTCCCGTTAATTTGGTTTTAACTAAATTAGAAGTAATTTCTGGGGATCAGATGATAGTTGAGGGTTCTGGAAGCCCTCCCGATCAAATCATAGATTTTTGGCGTAAATTATTATCGCTCGATTACATAATTGATGGTAAACTCGAAAAATTAGCGCAAAACCAGTTTGTATTACAGCTGAAAATTAAGCGTACTTAGAAATAGAAATCTTATGGACAAAATTAAACAACTTTCGGATATTGAAGCGCGTAAGATTGCGGCTGGCGAAGTGGTAGAACGGCCAGCTAATGTGCTAAAAGAGTTACTAGAAAACAGCCTGGATGCTGGTGCGACTAAAATCGATCTTTATCTTGAAGAAGCTGGTAAAAAATTAATTCGAATCGTTGATAATGGTTCCGGCATGTCTGCGGTCGATGCTGAGCTATGCTTTGCCCATCATGCGACCAGTAAATTAACCCAAATATCTGATTTGCAAGTTTTAAATACCTATGGTTTTCGTGGCGAAGCACTTTCCAGTATTTCAGCTGTGAGTAACGTCAGCTTAATTACACGTGAATTAGATAGCGAAATTGGGACTAAGCTAGAGCTAGTTGCTGGTAAAATAGTTTCACAGGCTAGTATCGGATGTACAGTTGGCACTGATTTAGCCGTGCATGATTTATTTTATAATATTCCGGCCCGTTTAAAATTTTTAAAAAAAACTGAGACTGAATGGCGTCAAATATTAACGCTGTTTCAAGCATTTGTTTTAGCACATACGCATGTACATTTTAGATTATTTAGCGATCATAAATTATTATATAATTGCCCAGCCGTAGATTTGGAAGACCGAGTAATACAACTTTGGGATATTAATTTAGCTGGTCAGGTACTGCCACTAACTACTAATATTAATAGCTCCAGTAATAGCAACCATCAGCATAATAATAGTAGTAGTAATATCAAAAATAATTCTAATAACTTACAATTAACTGGCCTAATTTCAGTTCCCCAAGTGGAACGCTATAATCGCAACCAGCTGTTTTTATTTGTAAATCAGCGCTGGGTGCGCAATCTAGGTTTGCAAAAAGCCGTGATTAAAGGCTATGCCGGGTTACTGCCTGAAGGTAGATTTCCAGTTGGCATCATTTTTTTAACGATCGATCCACATGAACTAGATATCAATATTCACCCTCGTAAAGAAGAAGTCTTATTTTTGCAGGCACATAAGATTGAACGTTTAGTTTACGAAACAGTTAAAATTACGTTAGATCAGTACGTAACTTCCAAATTTAACATTCGAACAACTAATTCAAATAGCTCTAATATACAGTTTAAGCCTGCAGATTTAACTAGCTTGGAATTAGATATTACTACTAATAACTTAATAGAGCATAATAAGAGCAGTAATAAAAATTTTAGTAGTCATGAACTATTATTAAATAGCCCAGAGTTTAAATCTAATACTCAAAATAATTTACAAAGTTCAGTTTTATCAGCGCAAGTTAGTTTAGAAGCTGATTTAAATCGTAGCTCTTTTGATCAAGTAGCAGTGTTGGCACCAAACAATTCTAATGTTAACGATACTGACAATCTTGGTCATCAGCAACAAAGTTTAAATTTAAATCAACGTCCATATCGATTATTAGGCCAGTATCAAGCAACTTATTTATTAATTGAGCAGTCAGATGGCTTACTGTTTGTAGATCAACATGCTGCACATGAGCGCATATTATATGAACGCTTGACCAAAGATTTGACTCACCAAGCTGGTGCTCAAGTCGAGATGATCAATTTACTATTTCCTATAATATTAAGTTTCACTATTGCTGATATTTTAGTTTTAATCGCATGTCAGGATTTATTAAAGTCATATGGCTTTC
>DATEBN010000052.1:0-4723 GCA_035287785.1 Candidatus Babeliales bacterium | reverse complement strand
GAAGTTTGGGAGATCGCAATTGAGTTAGCTGCGGTACTAACAGCGGGACTATCTTTGAATCCAGATTGCAGCTTAAAACCCGTGCTTAATAACAGCACATAAGTTACTAGAGACTGGTAAAATTTGAATTTTTTGGACATACCCTGTTTCTCAATTCTAATCTGTGAATGAATAGTTTAAATAAGGTACACCAGCGACATTAGCTTGTTGTGGCGACTTAATCGATGCATCTTTTATAAATGTAACCAATTGAGTTGTGTTAGCTGCGCTAGCAACAGCTGCGTCTAAGACTACGATTACATTATAATTGGTACTAATAGAGGCACCGGAAATTGATGTTGATGTCGTGAAAGGGCCATTACGTTTAGCTACATTTCTAATAAACGAATTGCTAGTAGGGTTGCTATTATCGTAATAACCAATGTTGTTTTCGTTGGCATTGTTACTATCAATTGTACAGTTAATAGTACTAGTTAAAGCAAAGCCGATACCTGCACCAGGTGAACCAGTGCTACCAGAATTATAGTTAGCGTTACTGTAATAAAAATTTATTCTGTTACATGCGTTAGCTAAAATACCATAGCCGGTGCCGCCAGTAGCGGCGTTGCGTTCGGTATCAACCGCAAATAGATCGATATTATTACAGTTATCGAGCCAAACCCCATGGGCATTACCGGCGCTGTTACTATTTTCACTGGCGGTGACACTGGATAATTTACCAGTATTGACGTAACTATATTTAATACCATAAGAGCTATTGGCTGATATGGTACTAGTTGTAATATTCATTAATTTAAGTGGATAACTGCTGGTGCCTAAAAAGGTGACTCCCGCACCGTTGCCTTGGATCATTAAGTCAGCTAATACGACCTGTTGGATCACATCGGTACTGCTGGTAGCCGCGCTACCGTCAGCAAAAATTCCAGAGCCGGTAAAACCGCGAATACTCCCATTTTTAATGGTAATATTGCGCATGCCTTCGGCAATTGCAATGCCGCTTACGCCGGCTGTTGAGCCACTGTAAGTTAACGCAAAGCCGGCTAAGTCGATGGTTACATCGCTAGCTGAAATAGAAAGTGCTAGGGTGGCACTACCAGTAGCTGATATGTTAATTGGCTTACTAAAAGTGTAGACACCAGACGTGGTAATGGTATAAATAGGTGCAAAATTGTCAGCAACGATACTACTTGTTAGACCAGTAGTGCTGATGTTGCCACCAATATTACCAACGGATGGGCCATTGTGATTACCTAGACTATTCATAAAGGAGAAGCCACCTGAGCCTGGTGTTGGGGGAGTGGGCGGAGTCGGGGTGGGTGGTAATGGGCCGCTGCGTGTAGTGCAACAATAGGGTGTAGTACACGCGACAGGATCAATAATTGTTACATTAAAGGCAATTATGGCTGCAACTAATAAATGGATACGTACCGTCACAAACGATTCTCCCAAATTAGGGATAGAAATTTACTATCTAGTTTGTGAAGCTAGCATGAAAATTGGACAAGTCAAAGCAAAAATTTATAAAAAATTTATAAATTTTAAACAATATTTTGGACTTGCTCGCGTGCTTTTTCAATTTCAACTTTGATTTCGATCGCTAGCGTACTAATCATTGAATTATTGGCTTTAGCGGACATGGTGTTAATCTCTCGCGTACACTCTTGCAAAATAAAGTCGATTTGCTTGCCCTTAGTCACATTAGCACTGGAAATTACTTTAATTAAATTCTGAGCATGATCGGCGAAACGACTGAGCTCTTCATGAATATCTAGTTTATCGAGCGTGTAGTTTAAATATTCTGGTGTAATTGGCCCATTAGTCATAAGACCCATAGATGTGTTATTTTCAGAACTATTAGCTTTAAAGTTTGCAAGTTTTTGTAGCTCAGAAATTTTGTCTTTAATAAGATCTTTCTGAATCTCGAAACTGCGTTGGAATTCGCTTTCGATAGCTTGCAGATTAGTTTGCATGTGCTGGGCAATATTTAATAGTTCAGCTTGTAGATTAGCACCCTCACGTGCACGTTCTTGATTTAGATTAGTACACAGTTGTGTGACAGTGCTAAAAATCTGCTCTTTGATTTGGCTATCAATTAAGTTTTCAGTTGAATTAAATACACCGGGTAAATTAATTAAATTAGCGATCGTGAGTTCACCTGTAATTTTATTAGTCGCTTTAATAGTATCTACAGCAGCTAAATAAGCTTGGACTAATTGGGTGTCAGCCGTAATTTGACCGTTGAATAAATTAGGCTTACTAGTGTGGATAGTTAAATAAACATGACCACGCAGTAAATTTGGTTTTAAAATCTTAATAAAGTCGGTTTCATATTGGCTAAGGGCTGGTGGTAATTTACAAGTTACTTCAAAGAAGCGCGAGTTTAGTGATTTCAGACTAATTGAGATCATACAGTGCTCGCCATTATCAATTTCGACAGCGATATTTTGGCAAACAAAACCGGTCATACTACGCATCATAATTTTTTAACCTAAATTTGTATAAACGTTTTGCACGTCTTCCAATTCATCTAACTCTTCTAAAAATTCAACCGCTTTTTCCGCCGCGTCACCTTCTAACTCCATGGTAGTTTTTGGTACCCACTCTAACTCAGCTGATTCGATTTTGAAATTATTTTTAATTAAAACAGCTTTAACAGCTTCGAGTTCGTGAATAGCACAGGTGACACTATAATTCCCATCTTCGAATGCAATATCTTTAAGATCAAACTCTAATAATAATTCTAATAATTTATCTTCTGACAAATTATTCTGACTAGGCAAATTAATTACCGCTAAACGTTCGAACATCCAGTTTACCGCACCAGTTTCGGCAATATTACCGCCACGTATATTAAATACCCGTCTAGTTTCGGCAATGGAACGGTTTTTGTTTTCAGTAAGTACTTCAATAATTACCGCGATGCCCTGCGGGCCATAGCCTTCGTAAATATGCGCTTCGTAACTGACACCTGGTAGTTCACCGGTCCCTTTTTTAATTGCGCGATTAATATTATCGATCGGCATATTGGCATGGCGCCCTTTCTCTAACAGTGTACGTAATCTAGGATTAGCATTGGGGTCACCGCCACCTTCTTTAGCAGCGATCGTAATTTCTTTAATAATTTTGGTAAACACTTTAGCTTTTTTAGAATCTTGGGCGGCCTTACGGCGTTTAATATTGGCCCATTTGGAATGTCCAGACATGACTTTTAGGCAACTCCTTAAAAGATAGATTGCTGATCTGAAAACTGTTTTTTTAACTGCGCTTGCATGCGTGGTGGTATGCGTCGGCCGCGGGGTGTTTTTTCTAAATAACCTTGGCGTAACAAAAATGGTTCATAGACCATTTCAATCGCTTCTTTGTCTTCACCGACTAAGGCCGCCAAAGTTTCTAGGCCCACTGGGCCACCATTAAATTCAAGCAAAATCTTTTGTAATAATAAATGATCTGTGGCACATAGTCCACTTTGATCGATGCCAATAAATTCTAACGCTTGTGTCACTAACTGCAAATTAGCCAGAGGGGCTTGGTTGACCTGGGCAAAATCACGCACGCGTCTTAAAATGCGCTTAGCGATGCGGGGTGTACCACGCGCTGCTTGCGCGATTAAGTTAGCCGCTGGCGGTTCCAGTTTTAAATCTAAAAAGTTTGCTGCTTGTAAGACAATCTGCGCTAGATCATAAACTTCATAGAAATCGATTCTTTCAGCTATCCCAAATCTACTGCGTAGCGGGGCTGATAGTGAACCGGCTTTAGTAGTCGCCCCAATTAAAGTAAATGGGTTTAGTGGGAGGGTGACAGTATCGGCGCCAGTGCCTTGGCCGACCATAATATTAACTTGGAATTTTTCCATGGCAGAATATAAAACTTCTTCGACGGTAATGGGCAACCGGTGAATTTCGTCAATAAATAAAATCTCGCGCGGTTTTAAATTTGATAATAGCGCTACTAAATCGCCGGTTCGTTCTAAGGTTGGTCCAGCACAAATTTTAATCTCGACCCCCATTACTTGGGCCATAATTCTAGAAATCGTCGTTTTGCCTAAACCCGGTGGTCCTGAGATTAACATGTGGTCTAACGCTTCTTGGCGTAACTTAGCGGCGTTAGTATAGAGTGCTAATTTGTTTTTAAGTTGTGTTTGGCCCAGATAATCGTCAAAGCTGAGTGGGGTAAATTCGTAATTGTTAGCAACACTATTACTAGCTGTTGGATCTAGGATTTCGAGACTTTGAAACTTATTTTCACTGATAGCCATAAATTTTCACCGTAAATAATTTTTTTTATTTAATTTTTACACGTAAGTAAGTCTATAAGTATGCATTTCTAGTACGTTCGTGGTGAGTAGCCTGGCGAAACTGTTAGGTGAAGACAGGGTGTATCGAACCAATCTCTAGCTAAGTTACGCAAATTTTGGTTAAAGCTATTTAAGTATACTGATTTTTTTAAAATAGCTGCTTAAATTTAAGTTTAAAATTTTTTAGGGGGGCCTAGAATCGTGAAGCAAGTAAATAAACTAAGTCCCGCTCGTCCCGAGTGGAGCATAGCACAATCGAGGGATGTTGTGGGTGCGATGAAATTGTTATGTTCCGGCTTAATCTTAATTTTTAGCCCATTAATAGCGCATAATCCTGAACGTGCAGCTAGCTTACCCTATATTTCCGGTGATACATTTCGGCATTTTTGTGACCATGTCTTCGATGAGACTAAACTTGATTTAGATTTA
>DATEBN010000051.1:0-3477 GCA_035287785.1 Candidatus Babeliales bacterium | reverse complement strand
GCAAACGGTTGGCGCGCAATTGCGAATACGCCCGCACTAGTTGGTAGAGCGGACAGCACGCCCGCGATGGCACCCGGTAAGCAGATCGCACAGGCAATGCCTAAACTGGCCCAACCAAAATCTGGGTTACTAAGTTGCAGTGTCGTTGGCACCAATTTAATTAATAAATATAAACTCATAATCAGCCCCACGAGCGCCGTAGTTTCGATTAAGG
The DNA here is from genome assembly GCA_035287785.1 of Candidatus Babeliales bacterium. Classification (GTDB taxonomy): domain Bacteria; phylum Babelota; class Babeliae; order Babelales; family JABDEC01; genus CANKVQ01. Next base: position 3,263 of record DATEBN010000051.1, on the reverse strand, counting down.
CTAGACCTAAAATTAAAGCGCGCCGGATATCAGCTTCAGCTTGCGGTTGGATATTGATCGCTTGTAGGGCGCTACTAGCAGTCCGGCTGCCGCCGACACCCACGCTGAGTGATGTGATGGCGACTAAGAGGGTCGTGACGGTATAATATAATAAGTTGCTCATAGTTAATGTTCCCGGGTTTCTAGTGCCAAATAAGTTAATGACAAAATCGTAAACACAAACGCCTGAATTAATCCTTCAAATAAGCCAAAAAAAGCTAATATCAACATGGTAATTGGTATGGTAGTCAATTGCAAAATTAACGAATTGCTCAGCGCACTATGCCACAAACTAGTGATCATGGCACCACCAAAAATATTGCCAAATAATCGAAACGCCAGTGATAAAACTTCGGCAAAATGGCTGACAATATTTAGGGGTAACATCAGGGCAAATGGTTGTAAATAATTTTTAAAATGGCCTAGTACACCATGCGCTTGGATGCCCGCCCACTGCGCGTAACATAAACCGGTGATGCTCAAAGCAAACGTGGTCATCAAGTCACTAGTTGGTTCGCCCATGCCCGGAATTAAAGCCATTAAATTACATGCTAAGATAAAAGTAAATAATGTCCCAATAAAGGCACAGTGTCTAAAATTAAATTCGCCTAGTGATTGCGTAACCAAGTCACGGAAAAACTGCACATATTGGATCACTAAATGTTGGCCGACGGAATTATTGCGAGCGAGTGCTTGGCGCGCTAGATAAATTAAAATGCTTAAAATTAAGAGGGCGATCCAGGTGTAAACTAAAGTGTAAATATTTAGTGACCAGAAAGCGTGTGTTAAATTAAGCTGCGCTAATGGGGCAATCTGCGGTTGATCAAAAACGGAACCATGCATAGTTTTACGCCATCGGTATGTTTCTTAGAATCGTGATCCAAAAAACGGTCAAAAATAAGATTGTGACCAGTATAAAGTTAATTTCAGTCCAGGACAATAAAAGTGCAAAAACTGCTAAAATTGCTACGATTCGCACTACAGATTGGCTAAGAATTTTAACTAAAAAATTACGTGAATTATTTAGGGTATTTTTTTGGTATAAGAAAAGTTGGGCATACAAAAAACCCAAACTGATTCCCGTAACTATGGTAATTAACATGAAAAATTTAGCTCTGTTTAAGCTGCCAGTAATCCGCTAAAATATTTTGCGAACCAGTAATTACTACTAAACCATTCCGCTGATCAACTGCTTTATCCGCCCATTCCAGCGCCTCAGTTAAATTACGTGCCTGGCGTGCTTTTAATTTCGCATTACGCGCTAAGACCGTTAATTTATCTGGTTCCCAGGGTTGAGCGATTTGATAACTAGTTTTCTGCGGATTTAAACTGTTTAGTACCGGGCAGAAAATAATTTGGCCAGCTGTTTTTTTAAAGAAGTAACGTAATACGCGCAATAATTGCTCAGTGACAAATGCACTATTTTCACAGCCCATAATGATCACTAAACCATGCAAATTATTTTGATAGTGTAATAGTTTAATGCCCAATAATAGATTTTTTAGGGCATCTAAATTACTGGCATTATCTAGCAATATTGTTGGTTTAGCCTGTTTTAATAACTGGAATCTACCTGGTAAATTATTAACACAAGTTTTCCAAAAAGAGGCTAACGTTGGCTCAGTATCTAGTTCCGCAATGCGCTTAGTTTCTAATTTAGGCCGCCCACGTAACCCTTTAGGTCGATTTAAAATCTGCAGGTTATTTTTTAAAGCTGGATCTAATAAATAGTGGTCGACATAGAGTTGTACAACGCGTTCAGCTAGCGCTGCACAACGGCCATGTAGCTGTTCAAATGGATAACTTAGTGGAATTAATTTACGCACGGGCATCGCCCACTGCGCACCTTGGGCTTGAATATGTGTTTGTAATAAATTTAAATTAATTTTACTTTGATCGGCCGAGATTACGGTACAATTTTTAGTGGCAATTTCAGCCAACTTAGCGATCTCAGCTTGCAGTTCAGGATCTTGATTATTACTTAAATTAAGTTCAGTAACAGCATGATTAATTATGCGGGTCACAGCTAAGATTTTGGGGTTACAAATAGTGGCCGGATCCCAAGTGCGATTTTCGCTGAGTTCTAAGATCGCGAGATTAACTTTCTGGGCTTTAAAATATAGTAAGCTCATAGCTGTCAAAATTTCTAAGCTATTAGCGTTAATCCCGGCGGTTTCTATGGTGTTAATGACTTGATTAGCTAGTTCCGTAAACTCTTTGGGATTAATATTGGTTTGATTGACGCTGAATCGTTCTTCGTAATTTAAAATATGGGGACTCGTAAGACAGCCGACAGTTAAGTTAGCCGCTTGACAGAGTTTGGTAATAAAATGGGCCGTTAAACTTTTGCCATTGGTCCCGGCAACTAAAATAGCATTAAATTCACGACTGGGATATTGTAGTAAAGCGTCGATTTGTAACATGCGTGCTTTAGTATAATCTAAGGGCACTTGCAACCAATGTTGATCCAAGTAAGCTATAATTTCGGAGTAATTGCGCGGTTGCGAGAGTCTGTTAGACTCAGTTGGAATTTGTTGATTAGTATTTATCATTACAAAATGCTCCATAGCAATAAGTTAGCCATAAGTTCAAAATCTGCGCATATTATTTAATAATTTGTAATAACATAGATACTAGATAACATGTAATTCTTAGTCAACTTAGTGAAGAAAAGATAATATATTCGAAGTAGCTTGTTAGAGTTTAAATCATGCGAGAACTATTAGCTTGGGAAGCTGCTGAAACGACAGCGCAGTTAACCGCTTTATTAAAAAACAATCAAGTCTGTTTAGGCAGTTCTGATACCGTACTGGGTTTATTAGCGCCAGCGACCATCGAAGGGGCGCGTGCTTTAGATCGCTTGAAAAAACGGGGCAGTAAGCCATATATTATTTTAGTGGATTCCAAAGAAAAGTTAGCCAACTTTGTCGATATTAATTGGTCGCCCAATCTCATTAAATTAGTTAATCATTGCTGGCCTGGCCCGCTAACTTTAATTTTCAAACTAAAACCTGCTGCACAGCCGTTATTTAGCGACAAGCAGACCACAGTGGCTTTAAGAATTCCTGAGCATGCTGGTTTATTAAATCTGTTAGCTAATTTTGACGGCCTATTTTCGACTAGTGCTAACTTAGCTGGGCAAGCTGTGCCTACAGAGTTAGCGCAAGTTGATCCAGACATTGTGCATAAAGTCGGCGCAATTGTAGTTGACCAAATTCCAGCCA
>DATEBN010000050.1:0-5139 GCA_035287785.1 Candidatus Babeliales bacterium | reverse complement strand
CGATGATCGAATATTTAGTGGTTTTATCAAAGTAAAAGCCTGCGGCAAAGTTAGTGGCGTCAGTACCACCAATTTGGCCAAAAGCTGTACAACTAGAAAATCTAATATTAGAGCAACTTGTCAAAACTACAAAACCATAGCTCCACGCTGTGCCCTGGTTATAGCTAGCTTCGCAATTTTTAAACCAGCAATTAGATGTACTATTGTAAACTAAGATGCCATAACTGGTAGCACCAGTAGCTGAGCCGTTATTATTAGCCGTACAATTTTCAAAAATACATTGATAAGAAGTGCTTGCAACATCGATGCCAAAAGAGCTATTATTAATCCCATTATTGTTATCAAAATTACTATTTTGCACTAAAACATTATGACAGGTGCTCATATTTAGGCCCCAACAGCTACCGCTAGCATTTGAGCCGGAGATAGCTTTAACGTTATTTAAATAAATGGTATTGCAGGTATTAATATTTATACCATATTGGGTTGATCTTGAGACAATTACATCGCGAATAATCAGGTTTGCACAATTACTATTAATCTTAATACCAGTGCCAGAGAAACTATCAATGCGACCATTTTGGATAATCACATTTTTGACCCCAGAGGCCAGCTCAATGCCAATTAAACCAGTTTTGCTAGAACTATTAGATTGGCTGATGGTAGCACGATTTAAATCTAATAGTACATTATTAGCAGTAATTTTGATGGCCGTAACGTTATTATTATTAGGCGCCACAGTAATATTATTAGAAATATAATAACGACCTGAGCTGCTAAGTGTATACATGACGTTACCGGTTGCTACGGCACTCAAATCACCGGGCTTAATATAGCCATCATAAAATTTAGGGTCGATTAAATCGGTAATACGGTTAGCTGGTTCAAGATGTGTTAAATCTGCTAAATGCGCTAAATTGGGCTTTTGAATATTTGGCGGTGGAGCGCTTAAAAAGCGTGAGCATAAGTTAAGCTCTGATATATCTGAAATAGCACTTAAATTTAAAGCTGAATTTGTTAAATCAAAATCTGGCACCATTGGAATTTTTAGATTCTGGAAGATTTCAGCGATAGAATTTAAGTTAGATAAACTGGGTGAATCAGACGCGTCGGGGGAATTAGATGAATTAGTTGCGTTAGTGTGATTAAGCGCTTGAGTATAATTTAGGCTAAAAATTATTAACAATAAAAACAGTCTGTGAATTTGGGCTTGGTAAGTTTGGATCACTGTTTTCCCAGAAATTTAAATTATTTAATTACTGTGCGCGTGATTAGATCTAGGCATAAAATTTATTGTAGCTTATGTCAAATCAGTTGTGAGTTACACTTAAATTTTTACAGTCATTAGTTTTAAGTGTAATAGTAAGTGGGGTAAATAATTAATCAGTGGGAGCTAATTTAATTTATGCGTAAGCTATGTAGTGCACAATGGAATCTTAGAAAAGTTTTATTATTACTTAGTTTAATTTTAATAAATAGCTATTTGGGACTAAATGGGGCCTCAAGTGCTAATAATTTTGCGCCTAATTTCATGCCTAAGATTTCGATTATTACCTCAGTTTATAATAGCGATCAGTTTATCGAGGGGTTCTTGGCGAATATTACACAACAGACGATTTTTGACCAGTGTGAACTAATTTTAATTAATGCTAATTCGCCGGGAAAAATCGAAGAAGCTGTGATCTTAAAATATTTACCAAAATATCCCAATATAACTTATCAGCGTTTAACTCAAGATCCGGGGATCTATGGGGTCTGGAATTTGGGGATTAAACAAGCCCGGGGTCAATATATTACTAATGCCAATGTCGACGATCGTTTATTAAATAATTGTTACGAGTTGCATGCCCAAGTATTAGATAATAATCCAGAGATCGCGCTAGTCTATTCCGATTGTTATATTACTATGCAGCCTAACGCTACGCTTGAAACAGTCTCGCGTTGCAACTATACTACTAAGCCTGAATTTACACCGGCTTTAATTAAGCGTTGGTGCTTACCATCTTTTAACCCACTATGGCGCAAATCAGCTCATGAATCTTGTGGGTATTTCGATGAAAGTTTTAAAATTGCGGGTGATCATGAAATGTGGATTAGAATGGTCAGCAGTGGTTTAAAATTTAAAAAATGCCCAGGGGTTTTAGCGATCTATTATCTTAACCCTGAGGGGCTATCGACGCCCAATGGTAAGCATATGGCTAGATTAAGTTCAGAAAGGAACTTGATTCGTGAACGGCATAAAAAGTTTTTGGCGTAGTAAGAGTAGTGTACAGTTGCACGTAGCACTTAAATTTTTACAGTAATTAGATTTAGGTGTAATAGTAAATGGGATAAATAATTAATCGGCGGGGGCTAATTTAAATTATGCGTAAGCTATGTAGTGCACAATGGAATTTTAGAAAAGTTTTATTATTACTTAGTTTAATTTTAATAAATAGCTATTTGGGATTAAATGGGGCCTCAAGTGCTAATAATTTTGCGCCTAATTTCATGCCTAAGATTTCGATTGTCACTTCAGTTTATAATAGCGATCAGTTTATCGAGGGGTTCTTGGCGAATATTACGCAACAGACGATTTTTGACCAGTGCGAGTTAATTTTAATTAATGCTAATTCGCCGGGTAAACACGAAGAAGCTATGATATTAAAATATCTTAAGAAATATTCTAATATCACTTATCAACGTTTAGCGCAAGATCCAGGAATTTATGGAGTCTGGAATTTGGGGATTAAACAAGCCCGGGGCCAGTATATTACTAATGCCAATGTCGACGATCGTTTATTAAATAATTGTTACGAGCTGCATGCCCAGGTTTTAGATAATAATCCAGAGATCGCGCTAGTCTATTCCGATTTTTATACTACCATACGGCCGAATGCCAAGATTGGTAGGGTATCACGCTATGGCATTACTACTAAACCAGAGTTTATACCGGCTCTCATTAAACATTGGTGCTTGCCATCTTTTAATCCCTTATGGCGTAAATCAGCTCATGAAATTTGTGGTTATTTCGATGAAGATTTTAAAATCGCCGGTGATTATGAAATGTGGATTAGGATGGTGAGCATGGGTTTAAAATTTAAGAAATGCCCGGGAGTGCTGGGGATTTATTATCTTAATCCAGATGGATTATCTACACCTAATGGTAAGCATACAGTCCAATTGGATTTAGAAAGGAGCTGGATTAGTGAGCGGCATAAAGCGTTTTTGGAGCAAAAAGATTAGTGTATTTTTACTATTAAGCTTAACTAGCAATAGCTTTACTATCCCACATTACTATTGCACGGCGGCTGACAGCAACTATTACCCCAAGTTACTAAATTTAATTGGTTCAATTCATGCCGTAGATTACGAAAATTTAGCTGAGATTGCTGTTTTTGATCTGGGCTTTACAGAAATGCAAAAAGTTAATTTAGCTAAAATTACTAAAGTGCAGCTTTATCAGGTGGAGTTAGTACATCCAGATTTATTAAAATATTTTAAAACTAGTCCGATTGGTCGGGAAGTGCGGGGTTGGTACGCTTGGAAGCCGGTAGTTATTAAACAAGCTCTGGATCTTTTCCCGTATGTGTTATATATCGATGCCGGGGCGGTAATCCTAAAGCCGTTAGATAATTTATTTAAACATATCCAGCAACAGGGTTATTTCTTGATGACCTGTGGTCCACATACGATTGCCGATACAATTACTAAACCTATTCACGAGCAAGTTTTGCCCGATCTTACTAACCTAGCTAAAATTTTAGCACCCGACAGTTTCAAAATTAGCGCTGGTTTACAGGGTATCTCACGCGATCACCAAATAGCTTACCAGTATTATCTCTTACCTATGTATCAGCATGCTCGAAATCTGGCTTTATTCGCAGACGATGGAACGGCTAAACATGGCTTTGGAGCTGGTCGCCATGATCAGCCCTTATTTAGTATTTATGCTTATTTAAATAACTTAACTATTAACTCTGAGGGGGTTTCTCAGCTAATAGTCGATGGTCAAGTTCAGCAAATTCATATTCATTGGCATCCTGATTGTGTCTCTGCACAGCACACAGCGATTTTTCAGTGCCGTAATCGTGCTGGTAAATATGGTTGCAAATATCAAGAAATCAAATATAAATCAGCTAATAGTTAAAAGCTGAAATATTTCTATTATTAATACTCTTGTGTTTTAAGTTTCGAATTGCATATGCTCACTCACCTATAGGGGAATAGTTTTATAGGGGGAGTTGGTCTATGTTTAAACTTAAACATAAATTCACGCGTTTATTCTCAGGCAATTTATTTATATTACAGTTAGTTTTATTGACTTTTTTCATACCAGTATCTGGGCTCAAACTTGATCGGGTAATTTTAGCGACCGATGCTAATCCTATGTATCTAGATTTTTGGCCCATAGCCGCGAAAGTTTGGCGACAGGTGACTGGCTTGCGCCCTACGTTAGCTTTAGTTGCAGATAGCTCAGTTACGGTCGATGAAACTTTAGGTGATGTAATCAGATTTGAGCCGATCCCGGGCATTTCAACAGCGCTACAAGCACAAGTGATTAGATTATTACTGCCAGCTTTTTTTCCAGATGACGGCTGTATTTTATCAGATATCGATATGATTCCACTGCAAAAAAACTATTTTATTAATCATGCGATTAATGTTCCAGATGACTTTTTTATAATTTATCGTAATCGAGCCTATAACGATCAAGATAATCACTATCCGATTTGTTATAACGCTGCTAAGGGCAGGGTGTTTGCCGATGTTTTTGATGTGAAGGGAGTAGCTGGTGCAGAATTACGGGCTAGCATTAGAGCAATTATAGTGCAATGGGCTAGCTTGGGACATGGCTGGAATACCGACGAATTTTGTTTGACTCAGGGCATTAAAAATTGGCACAACTATCGCACTAATGTGATTAAGTTAAATCACTATACTGGTCTTAGAGTTGATCGTTACCGTTGGAAGTATGATTTAAATTTTTTAAAAGCCGGTGGTTATTTGGATGCGCATTTATTACGTCCGTATGCTAAACACAAAAATGAAATTGATAACTTGGTTAACCTTTTGAAAATTATTAAATAATTTTTTAAAACTATTTTTGCATAACTAGATATTTTTTTGTTAGCTTCTAAAAGTTAATTGGTCTAATTT
>DATEBN010000049.1:0-9673 GCA_035287785.1 Candidatus Babeliales bacterium | reverse complement strand
TAGTTGTACAGCTTTTGGCCAAATTGGTGGTACTGACGCCACTAACTTTGCCGCAGGCTTTTACTTTGATAAAACCACTAAATATTCGATCATCGAAGATTCTTATAGCTACGGCAATGGCGCCACTACTACTTATGGTGGCTATGGCATCTATTTTGGCGATGGCATAGAGCTAGGACCTCTAAACTGTATAGTGCGTAACTGCCAATTATACGACAATATTGGCACTACTAAATCATATGGCTTTTATGACTGGGCTGCGCAAAGCACGACGATTTTAGCGCATAATGTCGCTAGCGGCAACGGCAAAATTAATCCTAGTGCCGGTAACTTTACTCCCTCTAATAGTAATAATGCCAACTATTTGATTAGTTATGGTCAAACACCTGCTAACAACAGTAATAATTTATTTTTAGAAGGTAATTTTACCGCTATTGGTACGATTAATAGCACTGGCATTTTAGGCGACTTTCAAAATTTATCGATTATTTCGTAATTGCTTGTTTAATAAATATTGACTAGTTATTAAATTAAAAAACAGTAGTAATTTTAGAGAAAAACTATGGACACAAAATATTCAATAAGCCTAACGGGCCCGCAGTTAATTAAAACCAGTTTATTTTTAATTAATCTACTGATAACTAATTCACTAGAAACTACCAATTTATTAGTTAACAATCCTAATACCCCACCCCATCCACCGATTTCAATCTTTGGCGATACAATTACCAACCACCGACATGCCCAAATTAATATTCTATTTGCTTACTCTATACCAGCTGACAAAGTTGCTACAGCAAAAGTTGACACCGGCTTGATTAATGGTAGCGCTACCATTCCGACCACCGCTAACGCTGTAAATAGTATGGCAATGCTGGAGACCGGCACTGGCTCGACTGGCTCAGCTATAATTAATTCTAAAGTTGCCATTCAGTATGTTCCTGGTCATGATGTCGAGTTTCTATTCGCTGGCATGTTTACTACTGGCGTTGCTAATTCTGTACAATGGATCGGTGCCTATAACAGTAACGATGGTTTTGCGGTGGGATATAATGGCACAACTTTTTCAATTTTATATCGTAATTCTGCTTCTGGTGGTACAGTAGAAACTACTATTGCACAAACTAATTTTAATATTGATCAGTTAAATGGCACTGGCCCAAGCGGCATTACCATTAATCCTACTAATTTAAATATTTTTAGAATCTCTTTTGGATGGATGGGTAATACTCCGATCACATTTTGGACGGTGCGTCAAGATGGTACTTGGTTCAAATTTCATACGATTCAGCGACCAAACAATTTTACCGTCCCATCGGTGAATATTCCAATGTTGCAAATTCGAGCTGAAGTAACTAATGCTGGCAACACTAGCAATTTAAGCCTTTATACAGCGGCTTGGATGGGTGGTACAATTGGTGACGATGATGCCACGATTGTCCGTATTTACACGACAGAAAACCTGAATTTTAGCAGTAATACAACTGAAAAACCGGTTTTGACGCTCAAAAACAGTGCCAGCACTTATTACGGCAAAACCAATTATCTGAATATTAAACTCTTATTTGCCTGTGTCAGTGGCCAAACTGCTAATGTGTTAATGGTTTATAGATTATATAAAAATTCTACGTTAACTGGACCAACTAATTTCACAGATTATAGCAGTGGAAACTCCATAGTCCAAGTCGACACCGCCTCAACTGGTGTTTCAGGTGGCACCAAAATTTTAGACATTTTTGGTTCTAATGACAGTTCCACTAACTTGCCACTTTTAACCAATAATCTACACATTGTGTTATTACCCGGTGACACACTGACAATCACTGCCTATTCTACAGCCAGCGCCACCGTAAATGCCAGTTTAACTTGGCAAGAGCCAGTGGCATGATCACCAGGGTCACATTAATATTGCTCAGTTGCGCTAGTTTTTACACTTTTACTAATCAAGGGACAGACGACTTGCGGATAGCGCCATCGCAACGCGCTGTAGAAATTTACAGCTCCTATTATACATCACTCTCTGACGGTGATATTACGACGCTATCGAACAGCATACCCGCCAATGGCAGCGTGATTACCATTAACCAGCCAGGCAAATATTGCCTGAAAAATAATCTGATTTTTACGCCCCAAAATGATAATGTCACCGGCATTTTAATCGCTACTAATAATGTCGTCTTAGATTTAAAAGGGTATGCGATTTCGCAAGGTAATAATACTGCTAATTTTAGTTTAATTAGTGTTGCGACTGGACATACCAATATCACCATTAGTAATGGTACACTGGCGAATTGCACAAGTGTCGCTTGCGAAATTCTTACCGGTACCAAAATCACCCTCGATAACTTATCGATTACTAATTGCAAAACTACTGGCATACAGCTAGCTAACTGTAATAACAGCTTTATTTCAAATATTTATGTCACTGGCTGTACGACTAGTATCAGCGCTGAATTGGCCGGAATTTTATTAGACAGTTGTACTAATATCAAAATTACTGAGAGTACTAGCAATAATCATGTCAGCAGTACAACTAATGGGCTAGTTGATGGCTTTAAATTTATAAGCTGTAACGACTGCACTATTAGTAATTGCAATAGTAACACCCATCAAGCTAAGCGTGCCTATGGCTATTTAATTCAAAATAGCAGTACCTGTGTATTTAAAAATTGTAAAGCTAATCATAATATTGCCACCCAAATAGTTGACACCAATGGCGTGGCTGGATTTAGTTTAATTAGCAGTAATAACTGCCGGTTAGAAAATTGTCAGGCTTTATCAAATAGTTCGCATAATTTTGCTTATGGCTTCAAACTCCTGAATTGCCAATATAATAAACTAAGTAATTGCGAAGCGGCTTATAACAAAACTAGCTGTAACGCCAATCATTACCATACTTATGGCTTTTATAGTACACATGACGATAGTCTAAATGGTGGCAACAGTTTAATTGATTGTCGTGCTACTGGAAATCAGGGTGGCCCATGTGTGAATAGCATGGGTATTGGCTTAGCTTTAGATGGGGAAAAATTTTCAAGTATCACTACCTGTATTGCCGAATATAATCATAGCTTAGCTGGCACCGGCTGCGGCATTTATCTTAATAATAGTATGTACTGCACTATGAAAGGCAATCGCCTAATCGCTAATACTGGTAATTCTAGCACTGGCGGCTACGGCATTTGGGATGCAGCCCTGGCTTCAAATAATGTTTACACCGAGAACTTTGCCTTTGCTAATGGTCGCAATGATAATACGGTCGTAAATAATTACAATGTTGCTTTAGCACCGAATGGCGATTTTACGATTTTTCCATCGATTATCGCCTATTTAAATAATTTCACTAACTTAGTATTGCCCGGCGTTCAAAACTATAATATCGAGATTATTGAAAGGCCGCTGTAAAGTGCATACAAAACTTTTAAGCTATTATTTATTTTTATTAATATCAGTAATCTTTAGCACAATAGAGCTAGCTGGCAAAACTGGCACTTCGTACGCTACTAATTTATCGCGTTACGGCACCGGTTTAACCCAAGAATTAAATTTAATTAACAATACCGTTTATAACTTGGGTAGCGACTCTACTAAGTATGGTGGACCAATTACCAATGGCCGCTGGGACAATCTTAATTTAGCTTTTCATTATCATATCCCAACGGATATCGTAGATAGTTCAGAATCGGCTAATGGTGGCACCGTCACCTGTGTAAATAGTATGGCACAAGTGGCATCTGGAACTAATACTACTGGCACAGCAGTGTTAAAAACTAAAATGGCCACCCAATATTTTGCCGGTCATGAACTAGAATCAACTTTTTCGGCCTGTTTTACCACTGGTGTGGCCAATTCAACCCAATGGATCGGCACTTTTGATAACAGTGACGGCTTTGCAATCGGTTATAATGGCACCCAATTTTCGGTGTTGCACCGAAATGCCCTTGACACAATTTCTACTAATACAATTATTGCTGCTGCTAATTTTAATCTAGATCGTTTAGATGGTACTGGCCCGAGTACGATTATTTTGGATCCCACTAAATTAAATATCTATCGCATTACTTATGGCTGGCTAGGCGCTGCCCCGATCACTTTTTCAATTTTACGTAACGATGGTAAATGGTTTGATTTTCATGTTATTAAACGTCCAAATAGTAGTACTATCCCTTCGCTTAGCAATCCCAGCTTACCCATCCGTTCAGAAGTCAAGAAAACTGCCGGTACCGACAACTTAATTATCAGTTCTGGCTCCTGGAACCAAGCTGTCACCTGTCATATTTATCAGCCCTTAGTGCGCACTTTTCAACATGATATTTTAGATAAACCCATTGACAAAGATAGTAATATACCAGTTTTTTCGATCCGTAATAATATAACTTTTAATGGCAAAAATAATCGCGGGACCATTAAATTAGTGTTTACGACTTTTACGTTAAATACCGCTACTTCACAAATGGCGACCTTTAAACTGATCAAAAACGCTACTTTAATCAGTACCGACTGGCAAGCTGTAGACACCAATTCTATTGCCAGTTATAACGACACCCAAACTGCCTTAGTGACTACCGGTATCACCCAGCTAACTACATTTGCGATTGGCAGAGATACTGCTTCGCAATTTTTAGCCGCCAATAATTACAGCGTAACTCTACTGCCAGGTGAAACAATTACAGTAACTGTGACTACGCAACACACCAATCAAAACGTCTTTGCCAGTTTAGTCTGGCAAGAGATGGTCCCCTAGTCTGCTCGCGCTAGTAGACCTACTGAGCTACTGACTCCTTGACACCCCGACTATTCTGAACGATAATGCATAATAGTCGGAAAAAAATTTCACAACATCGTTCAGTTTGGTCGGACTCAAACCTGTAAGGATACCTAATCTGCCATGAAACGAATTTACGAAGCGGTCATCTTAGAACACATTAAACGTGAACGCCAAATGTTGTTTATCATGGGGCCACGACAGGTCGGCAAGACAACTACCACCCAAAAGGTGGGCCTCGTCTGGAAAAAGTATCACTATTATAACTGGGACCGTGATACTGATCGAAAATTAATTCGGCGAGGAGTGACACCTCTAGCCAACCAGCTGCAACTAACTGCAAGTACTAAACCAACACCCCTCTTGATTTTCGATGAGCTGCATAAATATCGCCCCTGGAAACTGTTTCTCAAGGGACTATATGATAGTTATCCACATCAGGCCCATATTTTAGCTACGGGTAGTGCTAAATTAAATGTCTATCGACGAGGTGGCGACAGTCTTATGGGGCGTTATTTCTCTTTTCGTTTTCATCCATTGTCAATTGCCGAAATTGTTGACCCAAGCCTGCCTAAAGGGGTGATTCGTAAAAAACCTAAACCAATTTCAGCCCACGCATTCGAAAAATTAATTAAATTTGGCGGCTATCCAGATCCTTTTATTAATGGTACCGTGCGCTATTATAACCGTTGGAAAAAATTACGTTTAGAAAAATTATTTCGTGAAGATATTCGAGATTTAACGCGCGTACAAGAATTAGATCAGCTCCAACTCATGGCACGTTTATTACAAGCACAAATTGGTCAAAATACCAGTTACGATTCACTTGCCAAAAAGGTCCGGGTATCCTCTAATACTATTCGTAACTGGTTCGGTATTTTAAAAGATCTTTACTACTGCTTTGAAGTCCGACCCTGGAGCAAAAATATCACGCGTTCGCTGCTTAAAGAGCCTAAATATTATTTATGGGACTGGTCGCTCTGTGCCGATCTGGGAGCGTTAGCTGAAAATTTTGTCGCATCGCACCTATTAAAAGCCGTACACTTTTGGACAGACTATGGCTTTGGCGACTATGAATTATATTATTTACGGGATAAAGATCAACGCGAAGTCGATTTTCTGATCGTGAAAGATCAGCAACCCTGGATTTTAGTGGAAGTCAAAAATTCTACGCAAGGCCTGTCACCAGCTCTAGGTTACTTTCAACAAATGACTGGCGCACCACACGCTTTTCAACTGAGCTTTACCGCCCCGTTTGTGGCTAAAAACTGTTTTGAAATTCGACGACCAACGATTGTGCCAGCTAGTACATTTTTATCACAGTTAATTTAGTAACGTTGGGTGTTATATGAAAATTGGTTATCCATGTATCAATCGAACCATTAACTGCACCGCTAATAGCACTTTTAGATTAGCCAACTATTCGCAAACGCGCTTAATCGACACTATTACTAAAAACTTGGCTTGCTTGCAAAAAATTTTAGAATTTAATATTCAGCATAACTTACTATTTTTTAGAATCAGCTCTGATTTAATCCCATTTGCCGCCCATGAAATCTGTGATTTTGATTGGCCCACTTATTTTAAACCCCAATTTCAAGCGTTGGGAAAACTAATTAAACAAGCTAATATGCGAATTTCCATGCACCCCGATCAATTTGTTTTGATTAATGCACTTAAACCAGAAATTATTGTCCGCAGTATTAGCGAGCTAGAATATCACGCAACTATTTTAGATTTATTAGAATTAGATCATACAGCTAAAATTCAGATCCATGTTGGTGGTGCTTATGGCGATAAGCTTAGTGCTATGCAAAGATTTATTACTAACTATCATAAACTAAGTGCCAAAATTAAAGCTAGATTGGTAATTGAACATGATGACCGCTTATTTTCACTGCAAGATTGCTTAGCGATTCATGCGCAAACTAAGATCCCGATATTATTCGATTTTTTACATCATACTTGTTTAAATAACCAAGAAACTATCCGCGAGGCTGTGATTTTAGCGAGTAATACTTGGCAAGCAACCGATGGGATCTTAATGACCGATTATAGCTCTCAAGCCCCTCGGGCGAGATTAGGCAAACATAGCGAAACGTTGGATCCATTAGATTTTGCTAAAATATTAACTGCCACGCAAGGCTTAGATTTCGATATTATGCTGGAAATTAAAGATAAAGAGCATAGCGCTATCAAGGCCCTAAATCTGACTAAATGCTAACTGAATTTTACAAATAGTCGGACTATTTGCTAAATTGACTTTACATTTGGTCGGATTTTAATGATTTTTACTCATAATAAGCTAATTTATGAAAAGTTAGATGATTAAAATCTATAGGTGCTAAATTTGATGAAAATCGCACAATTAAAAACACTCATAAAACATGGTGAATCTGAACAGCTGGAATTTAAAACTTCCACTGCCAACCTAAGCTCTGGCATGCAAACCGTTTGCGCTTTTTTAAATAGTACGGTTGGCGGCACTCTAATCTTTGGCGTTAAAGATAACGGGCAAATTATTGGACAAGAAGTTACTGATAAGACTCGTAAAGAACTTGCCGTTGAACTAAGCAAGCTAGAACCGATTGCCAAAATCGAATTTAAATATATAAAAGTCGCAGATAATCGCCAAGTAATTGTATTGTTAATAAGTCCCGGTGAAAAAGCACCATATAGCTATGATGGTCGTGCTTTTACACGCAATCAATCTACAACCATGCGGATGTCTAAAGAAGAATACATTTATTTATATAATTTAAATAATCCAGTGTTGTGGGAAAGTTTAACAAGTCATAAATGTAAATTAAGCGATCTGGATCGTACTAAAATACAGGAGATTGTCCGGATGTCAGTTTTTGAAAAACGATTACCAGAATCGGCACTTTCAGCTAATATTTCTGACATATTAAAGAAATTAGAATTAATCACAGATCATAAATTAACTAATGCTGCTGTGATTTTATTTTGTAAAAATAACACTAAACAGTTTAGGCAATCGACGCTTAAATTAGCCAGATTTAGGGGTGTTGATAAAACTACATTCTTAGATACTAAAATGTTTAAAGGTAATGCTTTTGATTTATATGATAAAGCAATGGAATTTTTAAATTTTAATCTACCAGTAACTGCTCATATTGTACCAGGCAAATCTAAACGCGTGGAAGAGCCCGCTATTCCATACAATGTGTTACGCGAAGCGATTACCAATGCCTTAGTACATCGAGACTACAGTCATGCCGGTGGATCAATGGAAATTGCTATATATGATGATCGTGTAAATATCTCTAATATTGGTGCTTTGCCCAAAGGAGTGCTATTAAGCTCATTATCTAAAGAGCATTTATCTATTCAGCGTAATCCCTTAATTGCACATATATTTTACTTATGTGGAAAAATTGAAAAATGGGGCCGCGGTACAATTGACATGATTCAAGATTGCAAAAAAGCTGGCAATCCATTACCGCAGTATGCGGAAATTGGTGGTAGCTTTTCGGTAACTTTGAGACTAAAAACACCTATGCCTACTATTATATATACCCAATCAACTGAAATTAGCTTCGACAAACTAACTGATCGCCAAAAATTAATTATAAAAAATTTACAGTTAGCCCCACTAAGCAGGCAGCAATTAATGACTAAATTACCGATTAAATTAACTGACCGCACTATGCAACTTGAATTAACCAAACTCAAAAATTTGGGGCTAATTAAACCTGAAGGAAAGACTAAAGCTATTATCTGGTCTTTAATAAATTAATCGCGCAATAATCGCGCAATAATCGCGCAACTAAATTCGTAGTTCGAAACTAAAATTTTGCTGTTCTAGGGTCTGTAATAGCTCTTCGGTTACTAGCACATTATGCAAACTATTTAACTGTAAGTTTTTTTGATTTTCACTAAATTTTAAAACTAAATCAGTTTTGCCAGCTTTAAGCAGATCACGTAACTCTTTTAAATTAGTTAACTCTAGTTTCTCTGGTGCGATATCTAAACTCATGTGCTTAACTAATTGTTTGTGGTCCCAAAACTGTTCGACTGGGATTAAATTAGTCGCTTTAATTTTACATTTTTGCAGTGAGCTTAAATCTAAATTGCCTTGCACGATCAAAACATGATTACTCTCGAGCAAATCAGCTACCTTTTGATACAATTTTGGGAAAATAATAATTTCTGCTTGCGACTGATAATCTTCCAGTTGCAAGAAACACATTTTATCCCCTTTTTTCGTATTAATCACGCGCAAACTTTTTTTAATTCCCAGACCCGTAACAATGGGCTCAACTACTAGTTTTTGATTTTGATATTGTGCTAAAATTTGATCAAAAGCGATGATATTTAACCAGCGTAAATATTTTTGATAATGATCTAATGGGTGGGCGCTTAAATAGAAGCCGATAATCTCTTTTTCATATTTTAATTTTTCTTGCATGCTCCATTCAGCTAAAGGCTGGTAACTATACAATTCGGTCACACCAGTTGGCGACTGTGCAACTAAACCACCAAATAGTTGCATCTGGCCAGTACGCCGTGCTTCTTTGGCAGCACCTGCAAGTTCCATAATTTTAGCTAATTCAGCTTGCTTTTGTGACCGATAGCCCGGTAAAGTATCGAACGCCCCCGCAAAGTTAAGATTTTCTAACACCCGTTTATTCACGGTACGTAAATCAATTCTAGTACAGAAATCCAGCAAATCTTTAAACGGCCCCTTAGTCTGCTCTAAGATAATATTTTCTAATGCCGCTAAACCTAAATTTTTAATCCCATGTAGCCCATATAAAATTTGCGAGGGAGAATTTTTTTGTAAGTCTGATAATTGAAGTGTCGCCCGCTCCCCATCGCCCCGCCATAGGCTTGGCGACGGCTGGGTCACCGTAAAATCTGTCTGTGATCTGTTAATATCTGGCG
>DATEBN010000048.1:0-5622 GCA_035287785.1 Candidatus Babeliales bacterium | reverse complement strand
ACATTAGCGATTATCGTCATGATCTCTGTCGCCCTAGGTAGCTGCATCCCAGTTTTACTCAAACGCTTACGAATTGACCCAGCCTTCTCAGCTGGGCCATTCTTAGCCACTCTTATGGATATTCTTGGCATCGTAATTTTTTGTTACATTAGCCAATTGATTCTATAAACAAACTTATTTTAACTAGAACAATCTTAAATATTTAAAATTACAGTAATATCAGTCAATCTATCAGCTGATATTACTCAAATCTACCATCAAGAATCGCATCACTATGACCAAGTGTATAAAGGCTAGCTAATTCTATATCGGCAGCCGCTAACATGGCTTCGCCTTTAATCTTGTCCACTTGATATTTTAAATATAAATTATAATTTTCTTTAGCCTGATGGCGATCACCATTCGCTAGAAATATTTCGGCTGCTTTTTTCCACTGCTCCACGTCAGCCTTAGCCCACTCACCAAGCATAAACTCAGCTGCATGGCGACTTGCCAGAGCATCTGCCTCTGCTTTTTCTATAATTGCATTACAGCTAATATCACTAGCTGCCATAAGTAAAACAGCTGATAAGCCTAAAAATAATTTCTTCATCCTATTAACCTCCTCGGTATAATCCAACTAAAAAACTTGGCTCAATAATTTCTCAAAGCCAATATCAATTTTCTAATTGTAATACTACTCTAACTGAAAGAGTGAGAGAAAGTACATAGTTTTAAAAAGTTTTGATACCAATAGCGATCTGATCGAATTTTTCAATGTCACGGGACACTGATCGAATTTTTCAAATTACTTACAAAAAATTTAAATTTACCGTCGATTTTAGCCATAATTACAATAAAACTACCGTCTTTTTTGACCATTTCCAGATTATCAGCTATTAATTAAGAACTATCAGTGATTTTAAAATTTTTAACTAGAGCTCTTCTATTGGCGTCGTAATACCCCGGGCAGTGAGGCTGAAATAGATTATTTATTGCCAGCTAAAAACCAAGTTGTGCCCATCGAAGTAAAAAGTGGCCTAGGTACTACTCTAAAGAGCATGCATATGTTCTTAGAAAGCCATCCTAAAACTACGCATGGATTACGGCTCTCTACGCAAAATTATTCGATTTATAATAATATTCAGTCGTACCCGTTGTATGCTGTCCCACAAATGTTACTGGCGCATGATTTACAGGAATTAGCAAATTACGCTGGCCTACTAGCTCATTAAACCAACCTATGTTCTCATGCTGATCACTTAAAACCAAAAATTTCAACCTAAGTTCAGGCTACAAAAGCCGTATTTCAGCTATTTAACTTGACAAAAAAGCTTCCTGTTATAGATTTGTACGCATACTTGCTTTTTAAATTATACAAGAGCCGTTAGCTCAGTCGGTAGAGCAACAGCCTTTTAAGCTGTGGGTCGTTGGTTCGAATCCAACACGGCTCACCATTCTTTCAAAATTATGTCTCCATCGTCTAGCCTGGTCTAGGACGTCGCCCTTTCACGGCGAAAACAGGGGTTCGAATCCCCTTGGGGACGCCATAGTTGATCATCGGTACAATTTACCAATGCATCAAATGGCGAAACCAGCTCGTAGACGAGTTTTTCGTCATCGAGACGCAGGTTCTGAAATACCAACTTGAGCAATTGACGTTTTTGATCCACTTCCGAACTCACAAAAAGTTCATGAGCCTTGGATGCCAGCTTTAGCAAGTACTTTACGGTGATATAGTAGTTGGTATCGACCTCTTCTAGCAAGCTCATACGGGCTCGTAAATCGACTTCCTGATCTCGCAACGAAGTGTAAAATCTGTCATATTCGCTCGTAGTAATACTCCCTTGCAGTTTATCCAGGTATAAATTATCCAGCATCTTGGTCAGTTTTTGCTGTTCTTTAGTGTAAATACTGAGCTGTTGCTGCTGAAAGGCAACTTTGCTTTCATGAAGCGAATTTAGGGTAGTTAAAGTTTCTTCTAAGATCGCTTCCGATAGTTCTAAACATTTAAAAACCTGGGCGAGCTGTTCGTCTAAGACTTCTTCGCGAAACCAGCTGGCATTGTGCTTGCCCTTAAACTGGGTACAGTGGTAATAAACAAAGCCCTTGTGCTTTTCGGGTGTAATGGCCAAATCACAAATGGCGCAGCGGATCATGCCCCGGTAAGCGTAGGGGCGACCAACCAATTTTTGAATCTTTTTCTTCTCAAAGCTGGCCTGCACTTGCTGCACTTCGTCAAATAAACTTTTGGAAACAATCGGCTGGTATTTATGGGGATAGAGCTTACTATTAATGCGCATAACGCCGTAATAAAAGGGATTATCAAATATCTTGTCTAGATAAGAAGCGGACCAAGTTAGATTGTGATCGCGCTTAATTTTCTCGCATAAAGAGGCTAACGAAAAAGCTTTGGTAGCATAGAGTTCAAAGGCTTTATGCACTATGCGGGCGGCATATTCGTCGTAAATGATCTCTTTGCGGCCTTCAATTAAGACATTTTGGTAACCATAAGGTGCGCGTGCCGGCCATTCTCCTTTTTGTAATTTTTGTTCGATAGCGCGTTTCACGTTATCACTAATGGCATCGGAGTAGTATTTAGCTAAGCCCAAGCTAATCCCAAATTGGAATTTCTCTGCGGCTGAAATCTGACTATTAATCACCTGGCCATCAGAGACAAAGTGCAGCTCGATAGCATCAGTGAGTGCTTTATCGTAGAGCATCGAGATGCGTTTATCGAAAAAGTTACGTGATAGACGATCCACTTTATCGCAACAGACAATTAACTTTTCGGTTTGCTCTAAAATGAAATCGAGAATCTTATCAAATTCGTGACGTTGGTCTTTGTAAGCACTTTCATCAAAACAGAAGCGCTCCACAATTTTGAACCCCTTGTTCTGACAATATTTCTCTAAGCGGGCAATTTGGGCGGGCAATGATAAACCAGCTTCTTTTTGTTCTTCGGTGGATACTCGGGCAATAATAATCGTTTTCATGAGCTATTCGCTAGTGTAAGAGTAGTGACAATATGTTTAGAACGGCTTTAGTGTAGCAAGCTTGGTGTCAGATTTATATCGCCAATTTAACTGGCTTAAACTGAACTAGTTGTTTCCGAATGGTGGCAAAACTGTGGACCCGTGGTGCCAACTGCACCCGCTGCATTTCGGCCATTAAACGATACCAACTGCGCTGGTGATAGTGCGGAAAATGGGCTCGTAATTCCCGTGGATTCAGCTCGGCTAGTGCTGCGCGGAAACCCAATACTTGGAAGATCTGTTTGGGGCTTAGTTTAGGGTTATTAAAGATTAAATCGGCCAATAGCGCGCGGTGATTATTGAGGGAATAGTCCAGCAAGCTGGGCCGTTTGCTTTCTACTTGATCGATGTAATGCAGTAAGACGCGCTTGGCAATTGCTGGTTTAAATAAGCGCTTAAAAGTGAGTGGCGCGCTAATCTTTAGCTTTTTGAACAGTGTGCGCATTTTAGCCCGTTGATTGAGCCGCACTTCCATCCGCAAGAACTCTAATTTGGTACGCTTTTTCAGTTGCTCAAATAAGTTCAGTTGAATCGTGTTATCTTTTTCTACTGCCCGCTTGGCGCTCACGCGGGCTTTCTCCAAATCAGCCAATTTGTCGTAAAACACCACTTCATATGCATTACAATGCCAGCGATAAGCGTGTCCATCATTGCGGTAATCGGTTTGATTGACGTCTAATGTCATTTGAATATTAGCGCTCTTGAGCTTGTTAATAAAATAGTAGGGCGTGGCACCGTCGGTGAGGGGGAAATTTTTAGCATAATGAATTGCTGAAACCGGTGCGACTGCTAATATTGCGGCACTGGTACTGACACCCATTTCGGCTAAGACTGTGACCAACTTGTTAATCAGCCGGGCAAAATCTTTATACTGCAGTTCATTAAAGTTGTTATTAAATAGCAATTTCGGCAGTGACAGTTCGATTCTAAGTGTAATTGTGGGCTGCTTAGCCGGGTTTAGCCGGCGCGTGAGGGTTAATTTGGGTTTATAAATGCCCATTAACAACTCTTTAGCGGTGGGATTTTGCCGCACTTGCACACCTTGCTCTGGCACGGCTAACAAACTAGCTGATGGGGTAAATTTATCAGGATTAGTAATCTGGTATTGCGACGGATTAAGCGTAATAACAATGGTGTCGATCATAGCTGCCCAAGGGTGAGTTACGTAGTTTAGTGATAAAACTTATCACTAAAAGATAAACCAGTTGTTGGTAAAAACAAGGCCCGCTATGCCGCGGGCCACGATCTACAGCTTTTTTAGCTACTGCAGTGCTAGCTTTAGGTTTTCGGACACCTTTAGGGTTCCGATCAACAGCCATCAACAAGTTAAGATACGCGATCACACGACTCATGGCCACGCTGCTCAAAACTGATGGGGCAGTTGATACTGAGTTTCGCTTCATAAGCTACTACCCATTTCGAGCATTAAAATTAATTAAATTAACTGATTTTAATGTCAGGCGTAGCTTACGAATGTATTTTCAGTGATTTGAGCTGGAGTGCACTAAGCCAGTTTATACCAGCTTAGTGCATTTAGTGCTAATTCACGTTAATTCAAAACGTGCGCCACCCTGACGAGTGTTGACAGAGCTTTTTAGCTCCGGCAATTGCATGTCATGACACATGATGGCTCACTTTCTAGTTTTAAATTAACAAATTATCAGTTAGGTATTATAGCGCAGTTGAAGCAGAATGCAAATGTCATTTAAAAACCAGTTTAGGTGAGCTCTTCTAAAAAATCTAATGTATGCACAGCAAGCTTGTAACCCAAGTTTAATCCACTATGCACCAATAAACAGGATGTTGCACTTGCCCTGGTTGAACCGCTGGTTGATAAGGTGCCGGTGCCAATTGGAAAGAACCTTTAGAACCATTATGTGTACACGCACCACCAATTTGGCCGGCACCCCAGAAGACTATTGGAAGAAAACTACTAGCAGTAGCCCAGCCGCCCATGTACGCTGTATATTTCCCAGATTGCCAGTCATTGGTATTAAATGGTGTGTATTGGTTCTCATTACTCTGATTATATGAACCGCAGAAATAGAAAATTGGTATGTTTGGAAGTGTACCAAAAACAGGGTTATTTAACACTGTAGAATTATTATAATTGTTGATAATAAAATTTCCATAGTACCCTGCGTCACACCACGAAGCGTTATCGCCTAGAAGATTGCCCAACCTACTCCCTGCCAATCTGAGATTAATAGGCTGAGGTTTAAATGGCGCAACTGCTTCTAGCAATTGTGAACTAACCAGTAATAAAACCGCAATAACCCCTAACTTCTTCATAGAAATATCCTCCAAATAAATCCACCAGAACAACCCAGACATTCCAGGTTTATTGATTTCTAGTAGTAATCTTAGCCTAGCAGAGGGGGGGGTAGAATGAAGAGTTTGATTTAAATTTATTGCTAATAGCGATTTAGAGCGGCGATCCAGTAGCTAATTTTTAATATAATTTAGGGGCCAAAAGGGGCTGGCTTAGGCACTTTTTGGGGCGGAGGACTAGTTCCTGTGTTTAGGGGCTATGCTAACCAGGCCCCAAATGGAGCGTTATTGAGGGCTTTAAACTTGTGAATAAACCTTCATTGTAAATAATCCAATT
>DATEBN010000047.1:0-2703 GCA_035287785.1 Candidatus Babeliales bacterium | reverse complement strand
CTAACAGCGGCCCAGTTGGTCGTGATTTAATAAAATCATAGCGCTGCTGGGCATAAGCATACGCATCTAGCAAGCATTCTGTTTCATAATGTGCCAATGGTTTCGATAAACCTAGAACTGTTTTTACAATTCTAAGATCTTTGCTATCAACCGCTTTATGTAACGGTTTAGTTCGATAATAAGCCCGCGGATCGACCGTCATACCTAACGCATTTAGTTGCCAAATTGCATCTAAATTACGGTCTGCAATAGCCATAAACATTTTTTCGCGCTCTTCCATACTAATTTTAGCTACTGCTACTTGAGCTTCTGCCGCTAAGCTTTTGGGCTTTAGCGCCGCTATAGTATAAATCTGTGTAAACTGCACGCTAAAAACTAGACCAATTAATCTTAATAATATATTTTTAAGTTCCATGTTATTAACCTCCACTTTAGTAACCTCCCCACACTATGCACTTTATTTTATTCTGACGCACCATCACCCCTAGTGGCTTTAACAACTCTAGGTGGCGTATCTTCTGTAGTAACGCCATCTGCCGCAGGTGCACTAACCGCTCTAGGGTCACTAGCTAGCAGTTCTAATATCGAAACTGAAAAAACACTGCGCCTTGGACTATCAAAGATTGTAGAACTTGGACTATCAACAGTTCTCAGGGATCTTAGCGATAATTCTGGCGTAGTTGCTGCGGACACTAAAGTTTTGGCATCAGTATCTACATCTGAAATTGCCAGCTCTGCTGAATTGTCTAAGCCATCATGCGCAGCTGCAAATATTTCTCGCAAATCAGGATCAATTACACCACCGATTAATGGCCGATAGTAGAAACCTGGAATTTCCCTCTTTAGCAACTCAAAAATTTGCAAACGAGTTCGCTCGGCATCTGATTCTGGATCTAATTTTAATTTTTTAACATAGTCAGCCGCCATTTCAAGCCGCTCTAAATCTTTATCATCCAATATACCAAGATCAACTACATTACGTTGCACCATAGGTAATGCGTTCCGTATGATACCCAAACGCAATGCTTCTTTTTTAGCAATCCTAATGATACCCAAACGCAATGCTTCTTTTTTAGCAATCCTAATAAATCTCGTTGGACGAGGCGGTAAAGCCTCAGCTGGCTTTCTAGGCTGCATAGCATAGATTTGCAAACTAACTAAACTAATTAAAATTAATAAAAAATTCTTAAGACAAGTCTGCATAAAACCCCCATTAATACTCTAAATTTATTGCTTCAGGTTACCATAACCCCATTAACTAAATTAACTTTAAGTTATAATTTAATTATAATTACAGCCTATACTATCCAAATCTACCCTGCAAAGGGTCTGGAATAATCCCAGGGAAAAAGTTGATTTTAAGCCAATTTACAGGTTAAAAGTTAATTTTTAAATTAGTTAAGTAAATAGTGACTTGGGGGTATTGTCTTCAGAGTGTAAGCTGACTAATTTTACAGGGGTGCCAACCTGAGCTGACACCCCCTAAAAATCTTATAATAACTCAGAAGCCAGTCTGCTAAGTTCGCTACGCTCGCTAGTCTCTAAAAATACCGTGCCAAAAATACTCTGACCTTTAAACTTATTGCTAGCAATCACTAAGCCATTGCTACTAAAATCTAAATAGGGCGAATCGATTTGATACGGGTCTCCGGCTAAGACTATTTTAGAGCCTACGCCAACGCGCGAAACCAAAGTCTTAACTTCGTGCAGCGTTAAATTTTGCACTTCATCAATAAAAATATATTGATATGGGATTGATCTACCGCGCATATAAGTAATCGCTTCCAGACTAATTCTACCAGCATTGATCATCTCATCTAACGAGCGCAATTTACTCTGTTTCACGCGCGCATGTTTGCCATTACGCGCTTTTTTATCTTTTTTAGGTGTCTTATTTAGGCCGCTACCCTTACGATAATCAGATTCATAATCGCTATAGTCGTAATCATAATCGTGTGACTCGTGACCACCGTGGCTAACTAATTGCCCAGGCCGCTCAGTATAACTTTCTTCAGAAGTTAAACCAGCATGGCGACTACTTTCCACGGAGTGCGCAATCAAATCGACATTGTCGTAAACTGGTTGCATCCAACTGTGTAATTTTTCTTGAATCGTGCCGGGTAAATAACCAATATCAGCACCTAATGGCACCACCGGCCTAGAAACTAAAACTTTTTTATACTGCTCTTTAATTAACACTTGATCTAAACCAGCTAGTAAAGCTAAAAAACTTTTCCCAGTACCAGCCGGCCCAATTAATGACACCAACTGAATCGAATCGTCCATTAGTAAATCGAGCGCCATCAATTGTTGGGGATTACGTGGTTCAAATGGCCATTTAAAAGCCGGTGCAAAAATTGGCATAAATTTACCATGACCTAAATATCTAAATACGCGATAATTTTGCAGATTATTTTGACTGTGTAACAAAATATATTCGTTACGTAATAGCTCAGTACTTTGCGCTAGCTCAGTTAATTCTTCGGGATGATCTTTTTTGAGTTGCACCGCTGGTACAGCGTGTGTTCGCCAGCCTTTATAAATATCATATTCATGCACGCTACCTTTTTGATAATCTTCAGCTGGCAAACCTAAGAAATCAGCTTTGACACGCGCATTAATATCTTTAGTGATAAAAACTACTTCCTGGCCCTGTTGTTTCAATTGCCAAGCGGTCATTAAAATCTGGTTATCGTTAGTCAA
>DATEBN010000046.1:0-12392 GCA_035287785.1 Candidatus Babeliales bacterium | reverse complement strand
AAAAATACAATCCGATCAGCTACAATCGAGTGCTTACTACGTGGATGCCCTTCTGCATCTTGCCAACTATCCAGCTTTAAGCGTCCTTCTACTAAAACTGCCCGCCCTTTTTCTAAATATTGATTGCAACTTTCCGCTTGTGCGCCCCACACATCAACATCTACAAAACAAACTTCTTGCACGTTTTCGCCTGTTTGACGATTCTTAAATTGACGGTTAGCTGCTAAACCTAAACGACAAACACCTTGTCCAGATGGTAGTTGTTTATAATCTGGATTGCGAGTTAAATTACCCACAATAATTATACGATTAAAATCTGCCACAATATTTCCTTGAGAGTTTAAATTAAAAGATATTTAATTTTATTTATTTAGCTTATCAGAATTTACACCCTTTTTAAGTGCTAAAATCTCAGCTTCTAGCTGTTTAAGTTCAGCTGCAAATTGCTCAGTGAATAATTCTAAGCGTGCTTGCAGATTATCTAAATTATCCACACAATTGACTAACTGGTCACGATCACGCATACGTAATAAATTATCTTTAGTGTTGCAATCTTTCATGGCGTTTTCGATTAGCTTGGTAATCGATTCGCGTAAGTCAATAATCTGTAAATCAAAACTAACTGCTAAACGATCAAAATTATTTAACTGCTTTAGAATATCACCCATTTGCTCAAACGCGATCGCTTTCAAATTGTTCACAGAACCCACAGATTTTTTAGTTTTAGCTGGTTTAGTAGTAGCTGCAGCAGCAAAATTATTGTGAGTTAATGTTGCTGGTTTAGTAACTAATTCAAAACAGTTTAAATTAGTTAAATTTAAAAATAGTAAAATAAAAACCAATAGTTGTAACATCTGTTTAATGCCCCTATAACTATAATGTAACAATGTACTTAAAACTAAAATCAAAACGGCGCCGAGCATAAAATCATAAGTCTTAACCGGCAGCCAATGAAAAAAATAACAGGTGAATAACCAAACAATAAACAAAACTTGCACGGCCATGGTTAGTTTACCTAACACAGTCGGCCTAATTTCTAATGTCCCAGTTCTAATAAATAATATAAACGCCCCAATAATCTGTAGCAACTCTTTAACTAAAACTAAGCATACAAACCATAGCGGAATTGTAAATAAGGGTGATTGGACAAATGCCAGTGTAAAATAGATCGCTAAAATTAATAGTTTATCAGCTAGTGGATCTAAGCAAGCCCCCAATACCGTCGCCTGGCCAAAATTACGAGCTAAATAACCATCAATCGTATCGCTCAGTGCTGCCATCATAAATAACCCAAAAGCGATCCCCCACCAGTGATTAACCATCGCATAAATAATTACCGGCACAGCCAAAATTCTAAAAATCGTAAACTTAGTTGCTAAAGTAATTTTATACTCAGAAGCTGGTAATTTAACCCCCAACACAGCAGTTAATAGAGCACCTAAGCGCGTTGGTAAATTACAGAAATTATCCCAAAATAATTTAATTTTAGAGATTCTAAGCTTAAACAATGACACCTCCACCTAAACAAATATCCTGCTCATAAAATACGGCAAATTGACCTGCTGCTATGCCCTGATCATGCTTAGTGAGCAACACTTCTACAGCACTATTACTATTATTTATAAATTTAATTTTACAATCGTGAAACTCAGTACCGTGCCGTAATTTAACTCTTAAATTAGTTTTAGTTTCTAGATCTATTGGTGCTTGTCCAGCGATCCAATTAATATTAGTCACAGTTAATAAATTTCTGATTTTATCTGGATTATAGTAATTACGCGAAATATAAATAATATTTTGGGCTAAATCTTTAGAGACTACATACCATGGTCCACCACTTAAGCCTAAACCCTGTCGTTGCCCAATCGTATGGAACCAATAACCCTTATGTTGTCCCAGTTTTTGGCCAGTTTCAAACTCAATTAGATCGCCTAATTTCTCACCCAAATGATATTTTACAAAATCGGGAAATTTTAATTTGCCCAAGAAACAGATCCCCTGAGAATCTTTACGATCTTTATTCGCTAAGTTAAATTCTTGCGCTAGTATGCGTACTTGCGCTTTATTATAAATCCCAATTGGAAAAATAATTTGCGCTAATTGGGCTTGGGTTAAATAAGCTAAAAAATAGGTTTGGTCTTTAATTAAATCTGGTGCGATCTGTAAACAAACTTGACCAGTTTGTCCTGGGCTTTCAATAATGTTGGCATAGTGCCCACTAGCGACTTTATCGAATTTACCAGCCCAATTAGTTAAAATATAATCTAAAAAAGCACCAAATTTAATTTGACTATTACACATAATATCTGGGTTGGGAGTTCTGCCAGCTTGAATCTCGGCCATAGTATAGTTAACTACTAAATCTTGATAGGCCTGCTGAAACGGTACAATTTCCAAGGGCACTTGTAACTGCTCGCACACTTGCCGTACATAATGCAAATCTTCTTCCCAAGGACATTCCCCTAGAAAATTTAGCTCATCTGCTAACCAGATTTTAAGATAGAACGCCGTGACTTGATGCCCTTGCGCTTGGAGTAATTTCAGCGCTACGGCACTATCTACGCCACCAGAAACTAAGACTGCTATATGCATATTTTTATCTTTTTAAGTTTATATGAAATTTATGCTATGCTAATTTTTAGATCGATTTTACCAGGTTTTACACATAAAGGCTAAAGCTTAGTCATGCATATCTTAGAACAGATCCAAAATTCGTTTGCCAGTTTTATTAAAACTAAGTTTAACTTACCGCAAGCTACACAGTTATCTATTAATTTAGAGCTAAATATCGACCGGCCACGCGCCCAATTTGGTGATCTAAACTCTAATATTGCCATGTTATTAGCTAAACAACTTAGACAAAATCCTCAGGCGATCGCCCAGCTAATTATTACTGAATATCAAGCACCTGCGGAGATTGAAAAAATTGAATTTGCTGCCCCTGGTTTTATTAATATTACGCTCAAGAAAAGCATTTTTGTCAAACTGTTAAGCGAACTTGTCGAGTTCAAAGCCAGTTTTTTTAAACCTAGTCACCTAAAATCACAAAAATATTCGATCGAATTTGTCAGTGCTAATCCCACTGGGCCCATGCACTTAGGTCATGGCCGTGGTGCGATTATGGGCGATGTTTTAGGTAATATTTTAAAGTTTAACGGACATCAAGTTACCAAAGAGTTTTATATTAATGACGCTGGAAACCAGATTAATAAACTGGGCTTGTCACTAAAAATTAGGTGCCAACAAATCTTGGGTCTTAATATCGAACTCCCTGAAGAAGCTTATCATGGTGAATATCTACGCGAATTAGCCCAAAGCTGTATAGCAGACTATGGCCCCACGGTCATCGAAAAAGAAGCTAGTTTTTTCGCACACTATGGCAAAGAAAAACTTTTAGATGCGATCAAACATACCTTACGTGATTACGGTGTAGAATTTGACGTTTGGTTCTCTGAAAAAAGCTTACATGAATCTCAGGCGATTACCCAAGTTTTAGCGCAGTTAAAACAGGCTGACTATACTTATGAGAAAGATCAAGCTGTTTGGTTTAAATCAACTGAATTTGGCGACGACAAAGATCGCGTGGTGCGCAAATCAAATGGTGAACTAACTTACATAGCACCCGATATTGCTTATCTAAAAAATAAAGTCGAACGTGGCGCAGAACATTTAGTTATAATACTGGGTCAAGATCATCATAGTTATACCACTAGATTACAGGGCTTAAAGCAAGCGCTAGGTTTAAATCAAATTCCACTTGATATTATTATTTATCAGTTGGTTAGCATGCAAGCCAGTGGTGAAGCTGTCCGCATGTCTAAACGAGCTGGTAATATTGTCACACTCTTAGGTGTCATTGAAACTGTCGGTAAAGATGTCGCCCGCTTTTTCTACTTAAACCGTAAGGCTGATTCCCAGCTAGAGTTTAATTTAGATTTAGCACTCACTAAAACTGAAGAGAACCCCGTTTATTATATCCAGTATGCCCTAGTGCGAATTCGCTCGATTTTGCGTAAAGCCCAAAATTTAATCCCTGAAATTAAATTTGATTTAAATAGTGCTGAATATATCTCAGAGCCAGAGTACTTAGTTTTAAAAAAAATTACTGCCCTCAAAGATATTTTGGCTGCCATTGAGCACACCCAGCACACCCACTTATTAGCTTATTATAGCTTAGAGCTAGCCCGCGTGTTTCATGCTTATTATGGTCAGCATAAAGTATTAGACCCAGAACAACTAGAGCTCAGTGGCGCCAGATTATTAGTTTTAGAGCAACTAGAACGCACCCTAGAGTTAACTTTAAAATTAATGGGCTTAGATACTCCTGAAAGCATGTAATTTATCCCAAGATTCACAGCTGAGCAATTTTATGGCAAAATAGAACTTATTAAATTTTTATAATCTCCAGAATTTTTGACACAAATAGGAACACAATGGCAAAAATCGATCTTAAATTAGTTCAAGAACTACGTACTCGTACCGGCTTAGGCATGCTCGACTGTCGCAAAGCACTGGAAGAAGCTAATGGCAGTATGGAGGAAGCGGTAGAATTACTCCGTAAACGTGGCGCAGCCGTAGCTGCTAAACGCGTTGGCAAAGACACCCAAGAAGGCCTAGTCCATGCGTATATCCACCCTGGCAGCCAAGTAGGCGTCCTAGTTGAAATTAACTGTGAAACTGATTTCGTAGCGCGCACCGAAGAATTACGCAATTTTGCGCAAGATTTGTGCTTACAAATTACTGCTTTCAAGCCATTGTATCTAAAACCTGAAGATGTTAGCCCAGAATTTATCGCTCACGAAACTGAAGTTTTCAAAGCTCAATTAGCCGGTGCTAATAAACCAGAAAATGTGATAAACAGTATTATCAAAGGTAAGCTAGATAAATTATTTAGTGAAATCTGCTTAGTGAAACAAGCTTATTTACGCGATGACCAAAAAACCATCGAAGATTGCGTACAAGATTTAATGGCACGCACTGGTGAAAATATCACGATTAGACGTTTTGCTAGATATCAAGTCGGAGCCTAAAGATTCGCATGACGTACGCAAGTAGCTCTAAACGCTTAATTTTACTAAAACTAACTGGCGAAATATTTGCTGAACAACAAAAACAAGCCGTTGAGTTAGTCGCCCAAATTAAGCAATTGAGCAATACGCACCAGTTTGCCATTGTAATTGGTGGTGGTAACTTTTGGCGCGGTAGCCAACAGGGTCAGCAGTTTCAAATTAGAGCTGCCACTGCCCATCAAATCGGGCTACTTGCAACTGTCATGAACGCTTTAATCTTGCAAGAAATCTTCTGGAAACATAATTTGCCAGCGACCGTTTTATCAGCAGTTGATTGTCCGCGGATTGCCGCGCCAGTTTCAAATAACAATATTCGCACAGCTTTAAGCCAAGACCACTGTTTAATTTTCGCTGGCGGCACTGGTGAACCATTTTTTTCCACCGATACCGCAGCTGTCGTCCGAGCATTACAAATTAATGCCCATGAGATCTGGAAAGCGACTAATGTAGCCGGAATTTATACGGCTGATCCAAGACAAGATCCTCAAGCTAAATTACTAAAACAAGTTAGCTATCAAACCGCGATTGCCCAAAATTTACAAGTGATGGACCAGACTGCTTTTATTTTAGCCAGTGAACATCAGTTATCGATTAGAGTCTTTGATTTATTTGCTCCAGCAGCGCTCATTCAAGCTGCGCAAAATAGTGATTTTGGTAGTTTATTATCTTAAAATAAATCTGAAAGTGTTATCTAATGATCGAAATTACACCTAATACTACCGTTAAAGATCTAGAAAGTTTAATTACACGTGAAATGGCTGCGCCCATTGAGCATTACCGTCACGAATTAACTAAACTTAGAACTAATCGTGCCAATACTAACATGATCGAAGATATTAAGGTCGACTGTTATGGCTCAGAAATGCCACTTAAAAGTCTAGCGGTCTTAACTGCTCCGGATGCCCGCTTGTTAGTAATTCAACCATGGGACAAAGGTACATTTAAAGATATTGAACGTGCTTTACTAGAATCTGACTTGGGTGTCACACCAGCCACTGATGGTGAATTAATCCGCATTCAGTTACCTCAAATTAGCTCTGCGCGCCGTGAAGAGCTAGTTAAATTATTACACAAAAAGCTCGAAGAGTGCCGAGTCGGAATTCGTAATATTCGCAAAGATGTGCAGAATGCGATTAGATCAGCCGAAAAAGTGCATAAATTATCTGAAGATGTCATCAAACGCTTTTTAGATATTTTACAAAAACAAACTGATAATTTAATCGAAAAAGTGGAAACTGAAGCAAAACAAAGAGAACAATCGATTACTAAAGAATAGCTTTGTCGGTTTTTATTAAACTATAATATTTATATTTAAAGCTCAGAGTAACTTCTGGGCTTTTTGCTTATTAAAAACAGTCTTTTACATAAACAGTTTCTTTATTAAATCCTTCTAAATATCCTACCCTACAGGAAATTAAATATTTTGTATAAGCCATGGGATCTATAAATTATTATGAAAAAACTTTTATTGTTTTTTATTTTAATTATTACCAACATGAATCCGCTAATTAGTTCATCCAACCACAAAACGTATAATTTTCTCATAAAAACGCATAAAGTTAAACGAATTATGCATAATAAAACAACAGATAACAGTAGTACTACTAAAAATAATAAACTTAAGGTTGGTTTTCTATTACAACATTTAATGGTTCGCGGCGTTGATGTAGCAGTCTATGACTATGCTGATTTAAATGAAACAATGTTAGGTAATGAATCATTTATATTTTACATTCGACTGCCAATTAATTGGCAGACTGCAGATATGCCTGGCAGTGTACGCGAAAAATTCAAGCAACGCTTTGGTGCACGATTTTATGAGTGCGCAGATGTCAAAGCTATGGACAAAATAATATCTAACCAAAAAATTGATATTTTTTACGCCTTAAAACATGGTATGCGAGATGATTTTATCTCCAAAGTATGTAACAATGCCATGCACGCCGTATTCCCGCCATTAGAACCACATGGTAATGTTTATGCTAGTATTTCTAGTTGGTTAAGTAACGAATACCCTAGCCTAAATATACCTTATGTGCCACATATGATTCGCTTAGCAGATACAACCGAGACATTACATCAACAATTGCACATTCCCAAAGGATCAGTTGTTTTTGGTAGACATGGTGGTTTTGATACTTTTGATATTGATTTTGCTAGACAAGCAGTGCGTGAAATCGCTACAAAACATCGAAATTGGTATTTTATTTTTTTAAACACTGAAAAATTTTGCAACCTACCAAATGTAATATTTTTACCTTCCACGCCAGATTTAGTTTATAAAACTAAATTTATTAACACTTGCGATATTATGTTGCACGCTAGAAAAGGCGGCGAATCATTTGGCCTGTCTTGTGGGGAATTTTCAATTAAAAATAAAGCTGTAATCACCTACTTTAACTCACCACAGCGTGCACATATTGAAATTTTAGGTACTAAGGGTCTATATTATAAAAACAAGCAAGAGTTACTGAATATCTTAAATCATTGTGGCACTAATATTAATCAAATTCGTACTGGTGATTGGGACGCTTACTCTAAAGATTATAATCCAACTACCATTATGAAAAAATTTAATGATGTATTTATTCAACCGCTAATTACTAAGAAATAATATTTTCAAGATTAGTATAATTATAGATATAGCTGACGAATATCAAACTCTAAAAGCTTCATATTCCCGCAAAAACAAATTGATAAGATGCGCACAATCACATTTATGCGCATCTTCGCCGCATAAATAAGCTATTTTTTCCGCAGGATAGTGCTGCAAAACAGCGTCATAAAAAGCACGCCCACGATGTACATAACCATATATAATTAATTCAAACTCTTTATTTTTAATGCGCTCTTCAAGATTTGTACGATCAACTGGGAAATCATAAACCGTTTTAGCATATGAAAAACCTTTGCCATATAAAGCTTTAGTATCTCCAGGATAATCTGTATAAATATGATCTTCGCGAGGAAAATCGATTACCTTATCTTGCAATATTTCTTTTAAACCAATCAAGACTGTATTTTTCATATAATCAGCTAATATGATATTTTCACCTAAAAATAACACTTTTCCTTTACCAGAATAGTTCATAGTATCTAATACATATTGGGCGATACTACGTGTTGTTAAATATTTACGTGTATAATCAAGTAATTTTTTTGCTAATTCATGGTACTTCCTCTGATCAAACTTAGTAAAATCTATCTGTCCGTGTGAAACACCCTTAAGACGCATCGCTTCTGTAATTAATTCACGCGGTAAGCGAAACATAGTTTTAAGATTGCTTAATTTTAGATCTGGAAAATAGGGTATACAACCACTGGCCAATATTTCATAATGACGCATACAATCCCAACCGCCTTTTTTCCAGGTAAAACCATAGTATGATTCTTGATATCCTTGATAATAAGATCTTTCGTCATCGTAAATATATGTTGCAGTATTACCAGGGATTAACTTAGCAAATGCCCGTGTTTTTTTGGGAACAGTAGCTACAATTTTAGATTCTGGTATGCCAAAACAAATGGGAAACGGCTTAGCGCACAAAACAATATTAAATAAGCTCAAACTTAAAAACCAAATTTTAACTAAAAATGACATATTTGCACCTACAACAAATTACTCTAGCCTTTTACCATAAAATTTTTCTAATAATTTTCCATATACATACATATCATCGGTCATTCTTAAATCATGATTTTCGTTTTTCACTCTATAATGAAACTCATTTTCTATTATTTCATTGATCTTTATAGCGCTATTAAAATCACTCAATTTATAAATATTCACACGTGAATGTCGTTTTAAACCAATATTATGTTTATGAAAAAAATGACCAATTTCTACATCGTCCAAATAACCAGCTTTATTAATTAAAACAGATGAGTTTTTAACCAACAATTCAGCCATATCTGGCGAGAGTAAGAAACCACTGCCAGCGCCAATATAAGAGATACCAATATCTGAACCACCATAGAAGTTTTTTCTTGGACAGTTTTTCAGATGCCTTAACAAATTAGAATAAACATAAAACGAGGTTGACTCCGTGCGTAAAATATAACTAAATTCGCCGGCTTTAATTCTAGGTAACATACACTCTAATGATAATATTGTTTTATTTAAAATTCCCGGCTTTAAATTTTCAACCGTCCTAGACCAAATCGTATCACCATCAATTTTATACTTCTCTGCTAAATTCGGATTTCCCTTAATAAAATATGCTTCAACATGATCTAGGTCAGAGTGCATATAAGCCCGCCAAATCTTCTGTGTTTCAATATAAATAGGCGTATCATCAGAAGCAATAATCAAAACCAACACCTTAGACATTTTATTTAATCCAGATTTTGCTCCTAATAAATAATGGCTAGTTAATAAGCTAGACAGCAAAATCAAGACCATTCCCAGAATAATTGATAATTTATAAATAGACTTATTCCGCATATCGTCACTCCAATCATTAATATTTATATTATTACAAAAACGTATAACAGTTTTTTAATAAACAGAACTTATTTTTTAATAGTTGCAGCTTTTATGAATTTGTAGTTTATTTTATTGTGTAATTTGATATAGTATTCAATGTTCTAGTGCACTAGAAACACACAGCGAGCCGCTAGCTCAATTGGTAGAGCAACAGACTCTTAATCTGTGGGTTCTTGGTTCGAGTCCAAGGCGGCTCACCAAAAACTAGAGAATACTATATAATCTGCAAGAATGGCGGAACTGGTAGACGCGCTGGACTTAGGATCCAGTCCCCGAGAGGGGGTGGGGGTTCGATTCCCTCTTCTTGCACCAATAGTAACTCAAAAAAGGAGCCGCTGTGGTTGTAACAGAGCATAGTAATACCAATTTCTCTATTGATATTTCACCTCTTCAAGATGCCATCCGCAAAGTTAATATCATCGTCCCAGCCGCCGTAGTCTATAAGCTATATAAACATTTTGCTTTAACGCAACAACATACTATTTCGGCCTATGGTTTTCATAAGAGAATTCTACCTTTCGAGTATATCGATCAAAACTATCGTACGACGGTCTTAAAACATATCCGAGAATTTTTACTGCGTTACTGCGTCAGTAGTTTTTTGGATCAACGTTTGCGTGAACTTAAAATCGTAGTCGCCGCTAGGCCTAAACTAACTAATATTAATATCGATAAAGATCTAAATATGTTTTTCGAATTTGATATTATTAGCACTGTCAAAATACCAGATTTACAAGATTGGCGTTACTTATTATTCCGGCCATCACAACGTAAAAATTATAAAGATCTCGACAAACAAGCTACCCTATTTATTAGCACAGAGCACAAAAATGAACAGCTTTATAAAGCTCAGTATGGTACGAGCGCACTGGTGCAACCAGATGATTGGGTCTGCTTTGCCATTACTTTAATTGATGCCCAACAACAAGCAGTGATCGATCACAAAGAACAACTCTGGTTTAAGATTAGCAACGAAGAAGATGCCTTACCTTATCGTGAAGTATTTTTAAACCAAAAAATCGGGGCTAAATTTAGTTCTAATGCCAGCTGTTTGCAAGATTTTTTCAATAAAAATATCGATACGCGTTACGATTTTGAAATCGAAATTATTGATATAATACCCAATAGCTACTTCTCTTTAGATGCTTTTCAGCGCCATTTTAAATTAAAAACTAAGAAGAAAGGGCATCAAAAATTAATCGAGGTCTTCTCATCTAAAAATGATCTATCGTTACACCGTAATATTGTCGAAGAGCTATTTGAACTTTGCTTTAATCACCATAAAATACCGGCCCCTCTAACAGCCGTTGCTGAGCAAAAAAATGTCATTTTAAATAGTTTAATCGATAGCGCTGATTATCCAGTTTATCGCATGCAATCCGGCTTTGAAGCTCAAATTGAAAATTTGGCACACAAACAAGTTAGAGAAACTATATTGATCGACTCGCTAGCCTATCTAGAAGATATTCAGGTTGGTCATGATGACGTCCGAAATTACCTTAATTTAGCGCAACGCGCCAGAACTAAAGAGTTTATTTATTTCAAACATCCGGCCATTATCGCTAATGTGCATGAATATCCCACCTCTGATTTAGAATTACGACAACACTGTTTACGGGAAAAAACTTTAAATCATGTGATTAATTATTTGTCTGAAAGATAAAAATAATTTTGGGAACCAATTACATGTCGCAACCAGTCCATAAATTAATTATTATTGGGGCCGCCCCAGCTGGCTTAACTGCTGCCATTTACGCTGCCCGAGCTCGTTTAGCACCGCTAGTAATTTCTGGTCCGAAGCCTGGCGGTCAATTAATGGGTACGACCGCTATCGAAAACTGGCCTGGCAATATCAGTATTTTGGGTCCTGAGCTAATGGCTAATATGCGCCAGCATGCCGCCCATTTTGGTACCCAATTTTTAGACGAAATTGTTACCAAAGTCGATTTTTCACAACGCCCATTTACAATTTGGACCAATCACAACACAATCTTAAAAACTCAAGCTGTAATTATCGCTACTGGGGCCAATTCACGCACACTGAATTGTCCCGGTGAACAGGAGTACTGGGGCAAGGGAGTCACGACTTGTGCCATCTGTGATGGCGCTTTTTACGTTAATGTCCCAATAGTGATTATTGGTGGCGGCGACACTAGTATGGAAAGCGCTTTATTCATGCTCAAATTTACTGATAATATTACGATCGTACAGAACTTAAATCAGCTCACTGCCAGTAAAATCATGCAAGAACGGGTATTAAGTAACCCCAAAATAAAAATTATCTATCATAGCTTAGTTACCAAAATTATGGGTAATCAGACGCATGTAACTAGCTTAGAGATTCAAGATCAAAATACCAAAGTGACCCAAACTCTAGCAACTAGAGCTATATTTACTGCCATTGGCTTCTTACCCAATACAGCGATCTTTGCTGACCAGCTCAAATTAGATCAGTGGGGCTATATTAGTACCGTCGCCGAAGTTTTAACTTCTGTGCCAGGTGTTTTTGCCGCTGGTGACGCTGTGGACTTCAAATATCGTCAAGCGGTCACCGCCGCCGGCTCTGGTTGCATGGCGGCCCTCGAAGCCGAGCGCTATCTTAGTGCTTTAGAGTAGTAAAAGTTGCTAAAAATCGCGCTTTGTTTAAAATAAGAGAATATTCTTAAAATTATTTTCATGCCAATATTTACCGGCTTATATTTATAGGTTAGATCCACATGTCGATTACATTTATTTTAAAGCGTAAAAAAAGAAACCGTAAGCATGGCTTTAGGCACCGTATGGCTACTAAAGATGGTCGCAAGATCGTTAAACGTCGTCGTGCTGCTGGTCGTAAA
>DATEBN010000045.1:0-7908 GCA_035287785.1 Candidatus Babeliales bacterium | reverse complement strand
TATTTCGCTTCTAACAATTGTGCCATTAAAGCTGGTTTTTCAGCTACGATCGCTAGGATTGATTTCAATTGCATAATCTCTAAATGTAAAGTTTGCCAGCTGCTTTCATGAGCGCGATTAGGCGAAACTCTGGGTAAATTCTGCGCTTTGATTAATAATTCGTCGAAATTGCGAATAATGTTTTGCAATAAAAGCTTAGTAGTTTGGATTTTAACAGGATCAACTGTTTTGGTTTTTTTAGTTGTATTTGGTTCAGTGTTATCAACTTCAACGCTTGGTTCGATTGAAGCTGGGTATTCTGCTTGATTTACTTGATTAACAGGTGCTTGATCAACACCAAACTGTTTATACGGGCTATCTTCGCTAAGTAAATATTGCATATCCTGCTTTAGTGCTGCTTCGACATCGGCTAATTTTTCTGGTGGCAACTGGGCAATTTCTTGCTCCATCTGTTGTGCCATCGCCAGGGCTTGTTCACGTTCTTCTGGCGATAATCGCCTTAGCATATCATCTGCCATTTTTTCTAGTCGATATAATTCTTCTTCAGTGATATTTTGTTGATGGCTCCAAAGATTAGCTGAATTTAAGCAACTTAAGCTAGCTAAAAAAAACCAAACTATTTTGCTCGAAAAAATTTTTTTAAATCCCATTCCAACTCTCACTAGCTTTTCACCGTCACGATCTTTTACGGTCTTAATGTAATAATATAATTATGTTAGTGTAACTTACATGCTTAAAGTTAATCATAAAATCTCTAAAATTAATAAACTTAGTTTAACAAGTCGGGCTAACAGACCAGCTTTTTTGTTAATAGAGCTCTTAATTGCGTTAGCATTATTGGTTAGCTTAATCTCACTTGTAGGATCTTGGCAACTAAGAATTATGCAACAAGCTGATGAATTGCAACAGTATGCGCAAGCCTTAAGCTTAGCTGAAAATATTTTAGAACGGTGCTTAGCGCATACGGATCAGAATCTTGCTCAGTCGCGTAGTTGGCAAATTACTAATCCCAATAATATTACCAATACGATCTATAAACTCGATTTGCAGGTGCAAAATCTAACGAAAACTAAGTTTAATTTAGTGCAACTGACGGTTAGCTGGCAAACTAAGTTTAATCGACAGCAACGTAGTTTACGACTAGATACCGGAGTAAGTTATTTATGAGATTTGCTTCTGTGAGATTTAAAACTAAGCGTTTCCAGAAAAACAATCGTTTTAAAGCAAATAATTCTGGGGTTTTGCTAATCGAAACTATGCTTTATATAGTTTTAAGTACGGTTACTATCACGCTATTATTTCAGTTAACGTTGCAAATTTATACCCAAAGTAAATTAATGCTTGCACAACAAACTGAGCGGAACAATCTGTGGGTAGCTACAGATTTGCTGCAACGTGATTTGCGAAAATTAGCTAAAAAACAGGTAACTAATGTTAAGAAAGCAGCTGGCCTAGAAACTAAAGACCAAGACCTGGCTAATTTAGTGCATTGGAGTTTGCGTAACCATAAATTATATCGTCAAGTTGCAGCACGCCCAATTTGCATGTTAGAACAAGTACAAGCATTTGAAATAATCTCTTTGGCCCCTAATCTAGCCCAAATTTTAGTGACGGCTACTTGTGGCGCCAAGTCAGAACAGGTAACTAGATTAGTTTTTTTAAGAAATTTTTAAATCTCGTAGGATTAGCTTAGGTAGCCTGCGGAAACAGTTTACTGGAAGATGTTATTATGAATTTAGTAATTATTTTAACAGTTTGTACAGTTTTACTAATCTACTGTAATCATAGTTGGCAACAGCTGGCGCTGGCGGCAGATTTAGAATTTCAACGTGCTATGCATATGCAAAATTTTTATCGCTGCGAAGGGCTTTTAAATTATGGCAAAGTTTTATTTAAGCAAAATTATTTAAAATTAAAAGCACTAGAAACTAAAATTAAAGCCCCCAAAAAACAGTCTGGTTTACTCGATCCAGCGAGTAAAAGGTCACAAATTTTATATCATGGACCATGGCCTTTATTGAATACACATGGTCAACTAGTGGGACAATTAATAGCTAACTTTAATTTAGCCAAAAAGAACTGGGTTTTGCACAGTACATTATTAGATCAAGCCGAACATGTTTTATGTCAAATTAGCTGCACACTAGAATTAATAAGTAATTCCAATAGCTCTAACGACCAGTCTAAGCAGCAATTGAAAGTTAATCACTGGGTGCAAAATTAGAATACCGGATTTACATTAAGGCTTAGGCGTTATAGTTGCAGTAGTTGCCGGTATACCAGGCTTAAGGGGTCCAGCTTTAGCGCCGTTGGTTGGCCCAGTTTTAGTGCCAGGAGTTGGTCCGGTGGCTGATTTAGTGCTAGTATCAGCAGTGGGACTACAGCCGGGGATTTCACCAATAATCGAGGCAGCAGCACATAAATTAGCTACAGTGTCAGCAGGTGCAACCTTAACTAAATCCGCCACTTTGGTCGATATTGGTCCGGTATTGGGTTTAGCAGTACCAGTCGTGCCGTTAGGAGTTGGGGTGGCACCCGAAGTGGTCCCAGCAGGTGAACTTACGGATGCAGCGTCGATCCCACTTATATAACTAGCACCAGCTGTGTCGGCTACGAAGCCGGTGGGCGCTGCTGGCGTATTGGCAGCTCCAGGATCATCAGCAGCTAATGGAATTGTGGCTGGGCTGGCGGTTGTAATTGGTTGAGCATTGAATGAAGCACCACCCTGTACCCCCATGGTGGTTTGGCTGTCGATCACAGTTTGGTCTCCCATCCACGGATTAGCAGCCTGACTTTTAAGAATTGGTATTAGATTTAAAATAAAAATTAAAATTACTAAGTTAAAATTATTAATAATTAACAATTTATGTTTTGCAGTGTTCATTTACAGGACCCCCTAAGTTCTAACTAAGTTCTAAAATCTTAAAAAATTAGCTTATTTTCCTTGAAATTAAAAATCTAGAGTTTTAATAGATTCCCAGAAGAGTGCTTTTAGATTATAATGTTTATAAATTTAAACATTTCTAGAGGTATGTCAGACGTGAAAGTATTCTTACTTAAAGATGTAGCAAAAGTTGGCCTAGCACGAGAACTTATTAAAGTGACCGATGGCTTCGCTCATAACTACTTAGTTCCCAATAAATTAGCCGTAATTGTGACTCCAGCTGAAGAACCATTTTATGCCGCTAAATCTAAATTAGTGACCAATCGTAAAGAGATTTTAGAATCAAAAAGCTCAATGTTAGCTGAAAAAATCAGAGAGTTAAAACTTTCGATTGCGTGTAAGCTGCATGATGGTGAAGATCTCTATGGCTCAGTTGGCCCCACTGAAATCGTAAAAATTTTAGATGAAGCTGGTTTTAAAATCGTCAAAACGCAGGTTTTGCTTGATAAGCCAATTAAAAAAACTGGTAATTACGAGATCAATATTAAATTGTCTAACAAAATTCAAACTAGCTTTAAATTGCGTGTGACTGGCTTAAACGCAAAATAATATGCAGAATTCTTTCGATCATACGCTACCAGCAATTTTGTCGGATAAGCTGCCTGGTAAACAATTACCAGCCCATATCGAAGCCGAGAAAGCGATTTTGGGGGCGATCCTATTAAACGGCGAAGGCTATCATCAAGTCTCGGGCTTGCTTTCGGCGAACGATTTTTATTACCCAGCACATAAAACTTTATTCGAAGTGCTGGGTAAAATTGTCGAACAGGCTAAAACGATCGATCTAATTACACTGCAAGACGAACTACAAAAATTAAAACTCTTAGATAAAGTGGGCGGTTTAATCTATCTAATCGAACTGCAAGAAAATATTCCGGCTCTAGGGTTATTAACGCAACACACTGAAATAGTACGTGAAAAAGCGATCTTGCGGGAATTAATTAATTCTGCTGCGGGAATTATTACTAACTGTTATACCCAAAATAAAGATAATATTGCGCATGTAATCGACGAAGCTGAAAAAACGATTTTCAAGATCGCTAATCGCCAAAATAGTTCTGATAGTTTTGTCCAATTAAATATTTGGCTGAAAAAAACTTTTCAACACTTGTCAGATATTAAAAGTCACAATAAGGGCATTACGGGGCTAGCGACTGGGTATAAAAAATTAGATGATATGACCTCGGGTTTGCAAAAAGGCGATTTAGTTGTCTTAGCGGGCAGACCATCCATGGGTAAGTCGATGCTGGGTTTAAATATTGCCACTACTGTAATTAATAATGGCTTGTCAGCTGGTTTCTTCTCGATTGAAATGGCTGCGGAGCAGCTAACTCTGAGATTACTTTCTTCAGAATCTGGTATCGCACACCACTTAATTAAAAATGCTACGATTAGTTCGGACGAATGGGTTGAGCTAACTAATGTAGCAGCGCGCTTAGCTAAAGGTAAACTCTTTATTGATGATACTGCAGGTATAAATATTATGGAACTGCGGGCCAGAGCGCGTAAGCTTAAGATGGATCACAAAATCGATTTATTAGTG
Source organism: Candidatus Babeliales bacterium (assembly GCA_035287785.1). Classification (GTDB taxonomy): domain Bacteria; phylum Babelota; class Babeliae; order Babelales; family JABDEC01; genus CANKVQ01. The sequence goes on along the minus strand of DATEBN010000045.1, from coordinate 3,421 downwards.
ATCGATTATCTCCAGATGCTCTTTTCGCCTAAAAAATATGAAAATCGGCACCAAGAAGTTTCAGCGATTTCGCGTGATTTAAAGTCACTGGCAAAAGAATTAAACATTCCAATTATTGCGCTTTCGCAACTATCACGTGCTGTAGATAGTCGCGTAGACAAGCGTCCCATGCTATCAGATTTACGGGAATCCGGAGCAATTGAACAAGATGCTGATGTCATTATGTTCTTATATCGTGACGTAGTTTATAATCCGGAAACCGAGCATCCTAATCAAGCTGAATTGATTATTGGTAAACAGCGAAACGGCCCAACTGGTGAAATTAATCTCACATTTATCGGTGAACTCTCTAAATTTGAAGATCCCATGTATTAATTTTCAGAGCGCTATACTTTAAAAATAATTTAAATAAAATTGGGCTAATTACTTAAGCCAGTTAAATTAGTTATTTTTAGGAGCAGAGTAGTGGTAGTAATGGGCATCGACCCCGGCTTTGGGTATACCGGCTATGGGATCGCTCAACAAAGCAATGGTCGATCACAGTTCGTCGATTATGGTTACCTAAAATTATCACCTAAAGATAATTTAACTGTCCGAATTAAACAGTTTCACGATTTTTTTCAAGCTAAAATTCAATTTTACCAAGTGACAGATCTGGTAATCGAAACTCCATTCTTAGGTAAAAACGCGCAAGTTTTTTTAAAGCTCGGCTATTTACGGGGCATCTTGCATTTATTAAGTGCCCAAAATCAACTAATTTTGCACGAATTTTCACCTCGCCAGATTAAACTTTCAGTCACAGGTTTTGGGGGTGCGAGCAAAGCGCAAGTCGCCCGCGCCGTTTTACATTTTGTGCCGGGCTTAGCGCAGCCTAAAAAATTAGACGTTACTGATGCGTTAGCGATTACACTTTGCGGCATCTGGCGTTCTAGGGTGCAAATTATTTAAGTTTTTTGAATTGGGCGATTTGGTAATTTAACTGTTGCTTGTTTGATACGTCTGATTGTTTTTAGTCGAGTGTTAGACTTTTTCAGTAAAGTTTTAGTTTCTCCCATTCCCAAACTTACAGTAGCTAGTGGCGTTAAAGCAGTAATAATTTGTGTTTTATATGGCACCGTTTGGAATACAGTGCTATTATTTAAGTTATTTGTAGCATAATATAAAGCTGTATGGCCATTATGATCTAATGTTGCATTATTAGCATTAGCATTGATTAGAGCATTAATAATCTCTAAAACTACTGGCGTAGCTGGCGAAACAGTTTGATCGAAAAATTTATTTTGTGATTGTGCAACATACATCAAAGGGGTCATGCCGGTATTATCAATAGCAATTGGTGAAGCGCCGCCCAAATCAATTAAAGTTTGCACTATTTCATATGCTACAGGAACCTTAGTTACAGGATTAATGTTACTATTAAGTGATTTGGCAGCATGCATGAGAGGTGTTAAGCCATTACTGTCTACCATATCGATAGTTGTGAGTGTCGGACAACTAGGACATTGACAACTATCACAATTGTCAATGGTAGAAATAGTTTTTTTCACAGTGGCTAAATCGCCATTGTGGATTGCGGTAATTAGTTGCGTGTTCATGCTATTTGTGATGGCGGTAATTACCGCAGACTGAGGCTTTAAACTAGTATATGCTAAGCTTAAAGCGGTGCGGTTATTATTGTCAGTTGTATTCAAATCTAGACTTGGAGCGGCTAGTAACGCATTGATAACGTTAGGATCCTGGCCATTTTGTATGGCATACATTAAAGCTGTCATGCCGTTATCATCGCGGATATTACTATTGGTTAAAGGATTCTGTAATAATGCTTGAATGCTTGTTAAGGCATTTGAAGTGGCTTGAGCGGCATACATTAAAGCTGTCATGTTATCAGCATCTTCTTGTGCGTTTACTTCAACATTATCATAAGCTAACACGGCGGTTATATTAGCAGATGAGCTACTGGTAACGGCATAGAGTAAAGGGGTCCAATGGTTGGAAAGGGGATCACGATAATTTACATTAGCGCTGGTTAAAACAGCTTGCGGAGGTGTGCCAGTATTAAGATTATTAAATAAATTTGTGATTGCTGTAATCTGATTACTTGTAGCGTTATTTAAGGTAGTATTGGTGCTTAAAAAACCTGCTGAGCCACCAGCAATTTGTCCAGTTGGGTATTCAAATGTTGTAGCCGGAGCTGTTACCATACTAGTAAAGTTAGAGTTATTGCTGTTTAGGCCAACTGGTTGACCTAAATTGCTTAAATTTAAATCAATGTTTGGTAGTGCCAATAAAGCTGTGAGCAAACTAGTTAATTCAGTGGCTTGAGTAGGCGTAGTAGTTGCTGCTAAAGCTTGCGCAACATACATTAAGGCTGTTGTGCCAGTATTATCCTGTGCATTAGGATCAATTCCGGCAGTGATATCAGCTAAAACTTTTGTCAGATTAAAATTAGGATTTACAGTATTAGGAGCTAAGACTAAATTAGCGCTGGGTTCAATTAGATCGGCCCATAATTGTTGGGTATTTTTTTGGATAGGCGTCAGTGTAAAACTGGCAGGGGGTTTAATCCCAGGAGTTAACAATAGTGTCATTAGCGCCCTAGGCGCATAGAAATTTTTCGCAGCAGCGGCATAATCTAAGGCAGTTTTGCCGTTCAGGTCTTTAGCATTAACATCAATCAGTAAGCTAATCCCATCACTTTTAAGTTGAGTTAACAGGGTTTGAATGATGGTCGTATATACAGGTGAACTAGCACCACCAAGCGCATTAAGTAGAATCCCCTCATTTGCTGATTCTAGGGCACTCATTAAAATAGTTTTTTGTTCTGAGCCAGGAGTAATATCAACTATGGTAGGGTCAGCTATAGAAGAGCTAGGATTATCAGAATTGAGCAAATCTGTCACAAAAGTAAAGGCATTACCAGTAGTTGATTGCACCGCATAAGTTAAAGGTGCTTTATGATTAGTATCAAAAATATTTACATTGCCATTATTTATATCTGCTCCCGCCTGCGTTAATTTATTATTTTGAATGTCTTGAATTAAAGCGGTATTTGCACCAACAACTTGCGCCTGAACAGCGTTAAATGAGCAACTCGAAGTAATTAGTAGCCACCAAAAAAGTTGATTTTTTTCTTTTTTTAGATTATATACAGCTCTTACTTTAAAAAAAGACATACAACAGCTCCCAGTAAACCCAAATTTTTAATATTGCGTGTTTTTTACGGTAATCCCGTAATTTAGCAATAACAGCACTAATTAACAGTAATTTTAGATTAGCAGGCGTGAGCTACAGAAAACAAGAGTTTAATTTCAGGGCTATCTCTTAAAAACTTGGGTTTAGTAAAAATTACCCCTATATACTCAAACCAGATCAAGAGATCTCTAGTGTAGATGACTATTGGGTCACAAAATGTTTTTACGTG
>DATEBN010000044.1:0-4975 GCA_035287785.1 Candidatus Babeliales bacterium | reverse complement strand
TTTTGGCTGCAACACGACGTTTAGGCGCAGCTTTACGCTTGGCGGCTACACGTTTTTTAGGCGCAGCTTTCTTAGCGACTACACGTTTCTTTGCAACCTTGCGCGCAACGCGACGCTTCGGAGCGGCTTTCTTTTTCTTGGCAACTGCCATATGAGTATCCTCCTGATATAGATTAGGTACCTATTACCACATCTCCAGACTTAACTACAAAATACATGGTAATAAAATCCAAATCAGAAAGTCAACAAATTCTACAACAACTTATAATTCTTTTTTGAAAAACCGCTATTTAAGCAGTGATTCAGCTTTTTTTAATAACTCAGAAATGGTTAAATTTTGTTCTTGTTGACCATGATGGTGTCGAATTGTGACGGTATTTTTTTCCATTTCTTTATCGCCGACAATTACCGTGTATGGTATACGATCAAGTTGCGCATTCTTAATTTTACCGGAAAGCGGATCAGATGAAGGATCCAGCTCAGCCCGTAAATTAGCCGCACGCAGCTGATCAACGATTTGCGCCGCGTAATGTTGTTGTTTGTCAGTGATAGTGAGCACACGTAACTGCACTGGCGCTAAGCTAAATGGTAACCAGCCTTTGTGATGTTCTAGTAAAATTCCCAAGAAGCGCTCTAGCGAGCCATAGATCACATGATGGATAATCACAGGTCGTTCTTTTTTGCCCTCAGCAGAGATGTAAGACAAGTCAAAGTTTTCCGCTTGAAAGAAATCTACTTGAATAGTACCACATTGCCATTCGCGGCCCATTGAATCTTTAATTTTAAACTCGATTTTAGGACCATAGAAAGCACCTTCGCCGGGTTGTATGCGATATGGCAAATTAGCCTGCTGCAGTGCGTTTTCTAGCGCGGTAGTAGCCTGCGCCCAGACTGCTTCGGTGCCTAAAGATTTAGCTGGTTTAGTTGATACCGCAATATCTAAATTAGCGAAACCATATTTGCCGAAAACGTATTGGGCAATTTTAATAATTTCGACAATTTCGTTTTCAATTTGGTCGACGGTGCAATAAGTATGACAGTCATCTTGCGTAAACGCCCGCACCCTAAATAGCCCGTGTAAGACGCCGGAAAGCTCATGGCGATGGACTAGGCCAAATTCGGATAATCTTAATGGTAATTCACGATACGATCTTGGTCTAGTTTTGAAAACTAAAATCGAGCCGGGACAGTTCATTGGCTTGATCGCATAATTTTGTTCATCGATTTGGCAGAAGTACATGTTTTCGCGATAGTGCTGATAGTGCCCAGATCTACGCCATAATTCGTCACTTAAAATAATCGGTGTCGAGATCTCATCGTAGTTTTTTGCTAGTCTTAATTTGCGTAACTCTTCGACTAATTTATTAATAATTATTTTACCTTTGGGATGGAAGAATGGAAATCCTGGACCTTCATCATGAAACGAGAATAGGTCCATTTCACGGCCTAATTTACGATGGTCGTATTTCAATGCTTCTTCACGACGTAATTCGTATTCAGCTAAATCTTGCGTTGTAAAGAAAGCAGTGCCGGAAATTCTTTGGAGTGCTTGTCCTTCGCGATCAGCGCGCCAGTAGGCCCCAGAGATATTTTGTAATTTAAAATTAGCTAATTCGCCAGTTGATTTTACGTGGCCACCACGGCACAAGTCATAAAAATCACCTTGTGTTGATAAGCCCACAGTATCGCCTGGCAAATTATCAATTAACTCTAATTTAAATTGGTTATTTTTATATAATTCACGGGCTTCAGTTTTAGAAATCTCTTTATGCTCGAGTTTTAGATCTTTTTTAACTAGCTCTTGCATACGGGCTGTAATAGCTGGTAAGTCTTCGTCTCTAAAATTTCTTTCTGGTAAGAAATCGTAGAAAAAACCTTCTTCGGTAGCTGGTCCGATCGTTAATTTAGTGTTTGGAAATAACTCGCTCACAGCTTGTGCTAGTAAATGCGCAGCAGAGTGACGAAGAACTTTAAGATCGTGATTATCAGCCATAAATAGGCCCTTTCCCGGCGGAGAGTATTTTAAAATTTAAAACCAGGAAATATTATAGCCTAAAAATTGGTACTATACTAACTGCGATTTAATTAAAAAAGAACTGGGCCTAGCAGCTTTATTAAATCTAGGCCCAGCTAATATTGCCGACTAATTCTATAGTTTAGCCCAGTGTCGAACCGGTTACTTACTCTACTACAACTACTTCTTCGACATAGTAATCATGGTGGTGACCATGACAGCTATCACAGTGATTTCTGTGATGTCTATGATATCTATGCTCACTACATCTGTTACAGTGCTCATTACATTTGCTACATTCGCTACCTGGGACTATTACTGCTGAGAAACTACCGTCATTAGGTGAAGGACCAACGCCGATAATTGGACCTTTTGATGAACCACCTAGGCCAAATGTGACATCGCCAAATTGGACGCCTAAAGCGCCACCGTCAGCAGTGACTATCGGAGTAGCCATTAATAGCGTTAAACTATAAAATAGGACTAGTTTTTGCATAAAACCTCCAACTTTAATTTAATTAAATATACCTAAAAACCCTTTATAGATAACTATAAACTTACCCTCAGGTTAGCAAAATCGAGCCGTTAAAAGCAATAGTTGGCTGAAAAATCAAAAAAATCGCTACTGAAGCTGGTTATACAGGGTAATTGTGGCTTTTAAGCATTATAATTTGTTTTTTGCTAGCAAGATGATAATTTATATCAAAACTGGCATCTTTACTTTGAAAGATGAATATGAAAATAAAAGAATTGTATTGGATGGGGCAAACTGCTAAGGATTTGAATAAATTGCCCAAGGGAATTATAGAGTCATTTGTTTATGGCTTGCGATTAGCGCAACAGGGTGGCCTGTCACCACGTAGCAAGCCCCTTAAGGGTTTTGGTGGCGTAAGTGTAATCGAGTTGATAGAATCAGATAGGGCTGGAACTTATCGTGCAGTTTATGCGGTGAAGATGAAGAATTTTATTTATGTTCTGCATATATTCCAAAAAAAATCTAAGCAGGGTATAGCTACACCTAAAAAAGATATAGATCTTATAAAAAGCAGATTGAAACAAGCTCAAGAAATTGATAGGTAAAATTTATGAAAAAGAAAAATGAATATACTAAAAGTTCGGGTAATATCTTTGCTGATCTTGGATTTGAAAATCCAGAAGAATGTCTTGCTAAAGTAGATTTAGCTATTCAAATTAATAATTTAATTAAGCAAAAAGCCTTAACGCAAAAAGCGGCAGCTGAAATATTAGCCATAGATCAACCTAAAATTTCAGCATTAAGTAATGGTAGATTGTCTGGTTTTTCGCTTGAAAGATTATTTCGATTTTTGAATATTTTAGGGCAAGATGTTACCATTAATGTGACACCCAAGAAAATAGCTAAATCCAAAGCGCAAGTTAGTGTAAAATTACCTAAATTGAAAAAAGAAATTCTATTAAAACGTTCTGAAGTTATTACTAATGCAGCACGTGTTCAAGCTCGTAATAAAAAGTAATTAATTTCATGGATAATAACTTAAAATCAGCGCAAATCCAGACTCCCTTAGGTTCTATGCTAGCAATAGCTGACCAAGTAGCGCTGTATCTCTTAAAATTTACGGATGATCGTGCACTAGACCGTGAAATTTTGCAGCTCGAAAAAATTACTAAATTAACAGTTATATCTGGCAGAACTGGGATCATAGATTTAATTGAGCAAGAATTAAACCAATATTTTGTTGGCAAGTTACAGCAGTTTAAAACGCCAGTGAAATTATGGGGGACAGAATTTCAGCAGTTAGTGTGGCAAAAGTTATCAAAAATAGCTTATGGCGAAACTTGGGCGTATCTTGAGCTGGCTGAAGCGCTGGCTAAGCCTAAGAGTTATCGGGCAGTAGCGAATGCCAATGGTGCTAATCGATTAGCGCTAATTTTACCGTGTCATCGCGTAATTGCGGTAAATAATAAGCTAGGAGGTTATAATGGCGGCTTAGAACGTAAAATTTGGTTATTGGAACATGAGAAAAGTACTAGGGAAATATAGCTATGTTTAAATTTAATTTAACTAAATATTTTTTAACTTTTAATTGCATGATTTTGAGTGTTGTTAATTTAAGCGCCTTGGTGAATCCTAGAGCACACAGAACGTTAAGTGCCATGGAAGTAGCGGCCCACGATAAAACAACTTTACTAGAAGCTCAGTTGCTTGCAGCACAAGCTAGCGTACATGTAGAAGTTGTGACCAGGGTAGATTGCTTAGAGCGAGCTGTCGGTGGTTTAGCTGATAGCATTACTGGGTTGAATCATAAATTAGATATGTTGATTGCTATAGGTCTGACTAAATTGGATAACGAAGTTGTGCATGCGCGGAGTATACAAGAAATATTACGACGTTCTGGAGCGACTAATGCCGAATTGCAAGCAAATCTTCGGGCCCGTATCGAGGCAACTATTCGAGCAATTGAAGATGTACGCACACGGATTGCGCTAGCGCCGCATAGTGCTGTAGGAGTGCGGGGCGTAGCGCGCAGCAGTGAAGTGAGTATTGGCGTGGGTGCAGGTTGTAGCAGGAGCGATATTAGATAATTGGCCCAACTTATTTAGCATGCATTAGGTGCATTGGGGCTAATAAATTCACAATTTCAGGCTCGCACTCTTTTGTTTTTTTTAATATGCAGTATATAACTATTGCGTTGTGCATTTAATCTTAACGAAAAGAGGCTGAATATGTCGGGACCTAAGCTTTATATATTAGATACAAATGTTTTAATCCATGATCCGCATGCCCCTTTTAATTTTGCAAATGTAATAGTTGGAATTCCAATTGTAGTGTTAGAAGAGTTAGATAAATTTAAATCTGAAATGTCGGATCGTGGTCGGAGTGCTCGGGAAGCAGCGCGGCGGCTAGATGGTTTAAGAGCGCGTGGTTCCCTGCGTGATGGCGTGCAATTAGATCATGGTGGCATGATTAAGATTTTATTTTTA
>DATEBN010000043.1:0-5465 GCA_035287785.1 Candidatus Babeliales bacterium | reverse complement strand
AACGTTAAGCGATAAGCTATTTCTAATTTTAAATCTAGCGCGCCATGAAAAAGCTTGGCCCTTAAGATCAGCTGTTGGTACCATATGACCACGTATACCATCGTCGTTAGCCATATTTAATTTAGCGGCTAATTGACCAATCATAGAATCTGGCGGAAAGCCACGGATCATATTGAGTGTACTTTGATTAGCATCCCACATTTGCAAGACGTTTACGGTTTCTTTGATGGTCTTTTCGCTAATCGGATTAACGATATCGCGGCGAGCATCAATATCTTTTAAGCCAAATTGGTTGAGCGACTCAAACTGAAATTTATAACCTCGTTTAATTGGGACCACAAAATTGGGATCATCTGGTAGAAAGAAATCGAGCGGGGCAATATTAGGATAGCTCTTAACTGTATTTAATAAAATTATAAGCAAAATTAAATTAAATATTCTCAAACGGGCTAATTTAGAAAGTTTCATCGGAAAAATCGCTCCTGTACGTGCATTACTCATCGACCCGCAAACCAAAATTTCCGCTAGTTAAAAGTGCGCCTGAAGCACTACTAATCATGGTAGGGTTGATTTGAGTTGGTGTGATACCAGGGTTAAGACTTTCGGTATAAATATCGCTCTTATAATTGAAAAAACGGCTATTAGATTTAAGATCGTTGGGCATTTTCTGTAAAGTTAATGGCGAGCTATTATCTAGTGAGTGTGCGACATACATAGCACCACTGAGATAATTAAAGGCATCTTTGAAATCATAGAAATTAATAAAGGTTGATAATTGATTAGCTAAATATTGGTCTGGTAATGGTTGAATAGTGTTATCATCTACGTTGCTGCCAAGATTCACTGTAAAGCGATTGACGGTTGCTTGTAAATAACCGCGGTAAGCACTTAAAAGATATAAATTTCCGCCATTAGCAAAATCTTGCAAGTTAGCAGTTGGTGACAAAGGTGAAATCTGATAAACCGGTCCGATGGCTTGTGGAATAGTTACAGTAGTCCAATTAACGTCAGATGTGCTAGTAGCGGTGCGAATATCAGCGCCATTTCCGGTACGCAATAATCCCTTAGATGTAGCCAATAAAGCTAATTTAGATGAAATTACTAAGTCAGAAAAACTAATCGAATTATCGCTATTAATACCAGTTTCAATTAAAGTGCTGGGGTTTAAATTATTGGTTGCAAAATTGGTGCTAGATAATAAGATTTTATCTAGCTTGCCATTAGTTAAAATATATAAATAGGTACCGTCGCTGATTAATTTTTGCACAAATTGATAGTTACCAACTTGTTTAAATGTTAAACCAGCCGGCAAGTCACTGAGCTGTGTTAGATCGCCAGTCCAGCCAACACCAGAGCCGTCACATAATACCGCTATGCCATTTGAGCCACCAACAATGATCCAATGTTGATTAGGCGTAGCTGTTTTGGTAGCAATCACAGAAGTTGTAATTGGTCCAAGTTTGGCCAGATCGCCATTGGCAATTGTGACTAATCTACAATTCGAGCTTAGTGCGGGTACAGTGCCACCATAATTAGTTTGCGCGCCAGTAGCAAAATCACCAAAATTTGGTTTATAGAAACCGCTGGTTACTTGGCCAGTGGCAATTAAGCTGACCACTTGGTATCCAGTTGCAATGATCATGGAGAAATTAGCTAAGCCATTATCTAAGACAGCGCTGTTTGGAGTATAATTATTTAAACCTTGTACTTGCCAATCAATATTGTTGATTAGACCGACGCTAGCATCAGAAGTTGTACCGCCTAGCAAACCATCTTCAGTGCCAGCACCCCAGGTGGTTTTTTGGACAGTTGTATTGTTTGGGATATACCAAAAATCACCACTATTTGGGATTGGTCCAGCACCTAACATAGGTGCATCAGTGCCACCAGCACGTTGCCATGGTGTCCATTTTTGAATGCGACCAAGATTATCAAATAAAGCTTGTGAACAAAACAGTCCAGGTGTTGAAGTAATAGAGTAACTGTCACCAATACTAGCAAATACTGTATCGTCAATTGTGAATAAATCTGTGATTTGCGAACTGGCTGACATTGGTAGCGCTCCACCACCCACGATAGCAGCCGTGCTACTATTAGTTAAAATATCACCCGCAGCAGTCGCAGGGACAGTGTAGGCGCGCGTTTGAAAAAATCCGCCGGTCGTTGTGACTGTCGGATCACTATCATATTTTGCCAGAGTGCCATTATTGCTATCGCTAGAATTAACTATTGGTAAAGCATAAATTAGATTACCGGTAGTTGTAGCAGAGCCGTTGCCACCGGCGACAACTAAATAATTTAAGCAAGTACTAGTAGACATGCCAGTTAGCTTTTGAATGGAAATATCTAAACTACTAACACTCGCACCAAGGTTGGTGCCCACAATGCCAGTATTATCGGTAAAAACAGCATCCGGCGCAATAGCAGTAAACTGTAATTGATTAGCTACAACTTTACCAACTATGACAGCTCGTGCGCCAGAATTCGCAGCAGCAGCTGTACTAGCTGAGATGGCGATATATAAACAGTTTAAATTACTATTCCAGTAGAGATCGACCAGGTTAGAGGCGATTGTAGCAGCATTATTAATATACACCTGTGCTGTACTACCAGTTAAAGCTGTGGCCAAATTATTATTTAAAATAGTTAAGGCAGTGCTGACTTGTTGGCCATTCGTAGTATTAGTTTGCTTTAAGGTTGCGATACCGCTACCAGTAGCGCCAAATGTGCTACCACCGGTATTACTTTTTACTGCTGCAAATAGATAGTTAGTGCCAGTAAGATTGCCACCAGCGAGCTTTACAACCCCATCTGTTACGGCACCAGTGCTATCATTTAGATCAGTAGATGATAACACTGACACGTCTTTGGGTGCATATGTTAATCTGTAGGTAAAGTAGATCTTTTTTTGCCCATCTAAAACTACTGCTGGTAAATTATTAGCTAATCCAATCAGGTTAACCTTGGCACCGTTAATGGGATTAGTAGCATTAGCTTGATTGTTTAAAGTTACTTGTGCTGGAGCTAAAGGTGTAAAATCAGCACCATTGTTAGAGGCAGCTAGTGCGTATTCATTATTAACTGATGCACTACTAGCACCCACATAAAGTGCTGCTGTACCTGAAAATGATGGTCTAAAATAAGTAGCGTGCGGCCCAATTGGAGCTGTGCTAAAATCTGGTAACACCTGTTTAGCTGCTTGCGCTGGTAATATTAGTAAGCTTAAAAAAAACACCAGCCCATTTTTATAACTAACTAATCTTAATTTGTGTAAGAAATTTTGGTGATTAAATAATGTTCTATAAGACAATGTAGTTCTCATGCCCGTATTTAGCTCGCGGTGCGTGTGCGACTGCTTTCGAAATAACGTGTTAATTGTACAACAAAATTAATTTTATGTAATAGTTTGCATACAAGAGTTGTCGGAACTATTTTCTTTTTTAGATTTGATACTATAATCTAATACTATAATTATTTTCATATAATTTATCTTAAGTAAATTAAAATAAGCACTAGAAAAAGAGTTGTATTGTAAGCGCTGTTAAAATTTTAAATTCAAATAAGCGCGTTGGTACGATATGCATTCTAGAATTTTTTCCGCTAGCACCTTAGGCGTGCAAGCCCATCTGGTCGAAGTGGAAGTCGACCTATCATTTGGTATCATGAACTTTTATTTAGTTGGTCTACCAGATACCGCTATTAAAGAGAGTCGGCGTAGGATTCAATCAGCTTTAAAAAATAGCGGCATACGCTTACCAGAACGCAAAATTACAGTAAACCTAGCACCTGCTAATTTAAAAAAAGAGGGCACACTATTTGATTTGCCAATTGCCATCGGCATGCTAGTTGCCGGTAAAACATTGGAATTACCAAGTAGCTTCTTGCAAGAAACAGTTTTTATTGGCGAATTATCACTCGATGGTTCAGTGCGACCAGTAAAAGGCGTTTTGCCGATAGCGGCTGATTTAGTAAAACATAAAAAGAAACGGTTAATAGTAGCTGCAGAAAATAGCTTTGAAGCAGCTTTAATTAAAGATATCGAAGTGATTGGCGTTAAAAATTTAACAGAGTTGATAAACTATTTGCGTGGTGAATTAGAGATTCTACCAACACCGCATAGCTTACCAAAAGTTCAGGAACAGGTTGCTAAATTAAATTTTGCCCAAGTTAAAGGGCAGCGCCAAGCTAAACGGGCTTTGCAAGTTAGTGCTGCTGGTCGACATAATGTACTATTTATTGGGTCGCCAGGGTCAGGCAAAACTATGCTAGCTAAGCGCTTACAAACTATTATGCCACAGTTGGAATTTTCAGAAATTTTAGAGACCAGTAAAGTTTATTCTGTGACAGGTAAACTAGAATGCAACTTATTAGAGCTTGGGCGGCCATTTCGTAGCCCACACCATACGATTTCCGAAGCCGGTTTAATTGGGGGCGGTGTCACACCGCAACCAGGTGAAGTTAGTTTAGCCCACCACGGCATTCTATTTCTAGATGAATTGACTGAATTTAAACGTGGTACTTTAGAAGTTATGCGTCAACCACTAGAAAGTGGCACGGTATCGATTGCCCGCGCTAATCATACCGTTGATTTTCCTGCAGAGTTTCTATTAGTTGCAGCTTTAAACCCCTGCCCATGTGGCTATTATGGCGATAAAAAAAGAGCTTGTATTTGTACCGTAAAACAGATTAAAGCTTATTTGGGTAAGCTCTCAGGACCCTTGTTAGATCGCATTGATATTCAGGTACCAGTGCAATCGATCGATTATCAACAGGTAAAGAACCAAGCGCTAACCGAAACTAGCTCACAAGATTTATTCGTTAAAGTACAGTTAGCAGTTGAACGGCAAAGAGTGCGATTTGGCATAAATACTAAATTTAATAACCAAATGGACTCTGATGATATTGATCGGTATTGTCAATTAACACCATTGGCAGAGGCGGCGGTCGCCAAGGCATTTGATAAGTTAAATTTAAGCATGCGTGGTTATCACAAAATTTTAAAAGTAGCCCGTACCGTAGCTGACTTAGATGATCAAGATATGATTGATCTTAAGCATGTACAAGAAGCGATCTTATACCGGTCGCTGGATAACAGTTTGGAGCAAAGTCAGCATTAAAGCGATAATTTGCGCGATAGTACTTGACGTGTTGCTTAAAAACCCTATAGTTAAAGCTAAATACCAGTTTAAAAAAAGCGAGTTTATCGCGGGGTGGAGCAGCCTGGTAGCTCGTTGGGCTCATAACCCAAAGGTCGCTGGTTCGAATCCAGCCCCCGCAACCAAATTTGAGGCTTTCACAAAATTTTTTAGATGTTCTTTTAGATGTTCTTAGAACATTATCAATAGTTTAAATTTTTTTGTTTTCAAAATTTCTCTTCTAACTCTTCTTGAAAGCGTATATACGCAAGATAAGAATCCAAGATAAGCGCTGCACAACGAGCATGAATTTCTAGTTTATTTTTCATT
>DATEBN010000042.1:0-5876 GCA_035287785.1 Candidatus Babeliales bacterium | reverse complement strand
CACTCAAAGTGGCCGTCACCTGTTGTAAAAGCTCCGTTGGTATCTGTAAGCGCTTAAACACCAGTCCAATTTGCGCTGTGATCTCTTCTTCGCGTAACCAAGCTGCATCATGCTTACCATTGTATTGGGTGCAGTGATAATAGACATAACCCTTATGTCTTTCTGGGGTAATAGCTAGTCCACAATGTGCACAGCGCAATAGACCACGGTAAATAAATGGCAATCCGGCGAATTTATAACGTTTCTTATCAAAACTAGTCTTCACTTGTTGCACCTTATCAAAAAGTAATTTAGAGATTAATGGTGGATAACGATGTGGATATAAAACACCTTTGCGCTCCATCACGCCATAATAAAAATGTGCTTTAAGAATCATGTCAATATAGCCATTTGACCAGATTACATTGTATTCACTATGCAGTTTTTGCCGTAGCAAGTTCATGGAATAAGCGCCGGTCGCATATAACTCATAAGCTTTTTGGACTATTCTGCCCCAGTATTCATCGATAATAATATCGCTCTTACCTTGAGCATCACGAATGTTTTTATAGCCAATGGGTGGCTTGCCCGGCAACTCGCCTTTACGTAATTTTTGCTCTAATGCTCGTTTAATGTTGTCACTAATCGCATCAGAATAGTACTTAGCCAGCCCTAAACTAATCCCAAATTGAAATTTCTCGACTGCCGAGATATTACTATTAATCACCTGTCCATCAGAAACAAAATGTAGCTCAATTTCATCTTTTAAAGCTTTTTCATAAAGAATCGAGATCCGTTTATCAAATATATTGCGCGATATGCGATCAACTTTATCACAACAAACAGCAATTTTGGTTTTCTGGGCTAACACAAAATCGATAATCAGATCAAACTCACTACGCTGATCAGTATAAGCACTTTCATCAAAGCTACATGTCTTGATAATCTCGAAGCCTTTGCTTTGGCAATATCGTTCAACACGCGCTACCTGGGCCGGTAAAGAGTTACCAGCCTCTTTTTGTTCTTCAGTGGATACACGGGCAATTAGTATGGCTTTCATGAGCTGTTCGATCTTTCTGCGGCTATGGATAGTTAATTTTGAACCGCCCTAGTGTAACAAAAACAATCAGTTGCTTCTACACAACCACACCGCAATAAATTAAATGTGTAATTAAATCTTAACCGCTTTAAATTTCACCAACTGCTCCCGTAAAATCTTAAATGGTGATACTACTGCTGCGGGCAATTGCACTTTGTTAGCATCTGCCATTAAACGATACCAACTACGTGAATTGTAGCCGGCAAACATAGTTCGTAATGCACGTGTTTCAATTGTATCTAATGCTTTTTTGAACCCAAATAATTGTAATATTTTAGTGGGGCTAAGTGCGCGATTATTTAAAACTAGATCTACCAACAAAGCTTGATCGCTAGTTGATTTATAATCTAACAAGCAAGATCGCTTGCTACTTAACTCATCCAAATAATATAATAAAATCTTTTTAGCGATCGCTGGTTTAAATAGTTTTTCAAAGCTTAAATCAGTTTTTATTTTTAATTTACTAAATAGCTGCTTAATTTTTTTACGTTGGTTTAACCGCACCTCCATCCGTAAAAACTCTAACTTGTGCCGCTTTCTAAATTTGTCATACAGCTTAAACTGAATCGCACTATCTTTTTCTAATGCCCGCTTGCTGCTACGGATAGCCTGCTCTAAATCTTTGATTTTATCGTAAAATACTACTTCATATGAGTTACAATGCCACTTGTAACTGTGTCCAGCGTTCCGGTAATCAGTTTGGTTCACATCCAGTGCTAATTTAACGTTAGCATCTTTGATTTTTTGAATATAATGGTATGGTGTAGAGCCATCAACCAGCTCAATGTTTTTAGCGTAGTGAATCGCTGACACCTGCGCTTGGGCCAACGTGGCTACACTCACTTCGACACCCATAGTGGCTAGTATTTCGGCTAATTTATGCGTGACTAACTTAAAATCTTTGTATTGTAACTCAGCAAAATTATTACCAAAAATTAGTTTGGGCAAAGACAGCTCAATTTTAAGCATTGGCTCCCGGATCCCAAAATTGTTTCGGCAATACGAGAGCGTCAGTCGGGGTTTATAAATGCCACTATAGAGCTCTTTAGTGGTGGGGTTTTGCCTGGCCTGCACGCCAGTATCAGTTTGCCAGATTAGATTAGCAGAGGGCCTAAATTGATCGTGATTAGTGATTTTGTAGCTGTACTGATTGAGGGTAATTACAATGGTGTCGATCATAAGCTGCTCTGGTATAAATGGGTGTAGTTTGGTGATAAAACTTATCGCTTAAAGATAAACTCCCTCGCAGGTAAAAACAAGGCCCACTGTGATGTGAGCCTGTAAACAAATGGTCCAATGAGTTGGACTCTTTAGGTTTCTTCTTTTTACTTTTAGCTTTAACAGATCGATCTATTACAATCAAAACGTCATATAAGGCAGCTAACCGCAGGGCTACTCCATTGCTAACCACAGTTACTACTACCGGAGCCTTTTTCAGCTTCATACTAGTCCTTGTGAGTCTGGCTAAAACCAGATCTTAAAGTTTTCTAAATTTAACTTATAAGATTGAGAACTGACTCTTGGACTTAGTAACTAATATGACATGTGAGATTTTATTAATTTATGGACATGTAATTAGTACAAGACAAGAGCCACTCTTTGGTGTGGGTTGGGCGTTCGCACAAATCTAATTGCATGGGATTGCTCCTGCTTGTATTGCTTCAAAATTACATCAGTCCGAGATTATAGCTGGTTCTGATATAATTGCAATATGGAGGTTTATTTTTTTGTTAGCGCAAAGTGATAAGTTCCTATTATTCTGCAAAGTAAAAAGTTCCGGTTTTTAGGTAAACTGGGTTGTGAAAGCAACCCCAATAAAACTAAAAACAGGAACCTTTATATGGGATACTTTACCATGAGTTATAAAGAACTGGAACAGGCCAAGGTGTTTGAACAAGTTAAACAGAGAATAATTACGCAAGCTGAGGCTGCAGCCAGATTGAGGATCAGCGAAAGATGGGTCAGGACTAAATTAAAGCGTTTTAGGCTATTTAAGGAGGCTGGCTTGGTCCATAAGAATAGGGGCAAAGTAAGCCCAAAGCGCTGTAATATTGCTCAAGAGCAACTATTAATTGAGCTGGGGCAACCTTTTGACAAGTCAACTTAGCTTTAATACATTAAATTTAAGTTAAAATAGTTAAATTAACAACATAATGTGAAGAAATGGAGAATTTTATGAAGTTTTTTAATTCATACCTGATAGTCCATTTGTTAGCCCTAGGTTATGCCAATATTAGTGCTATTAATTCTGGAGAACGTGGGACCTTGAGATTATTAGCCAAAGCGCGTACGGACCTAGCTAAACATATAGCATCGCAAAAAGATGATAAAGACAGTGTGTCTGTTGGCATGTGGGGTCAGGGATCAATTAGCGTTACACCTGAAAGTGTAGATACTAAAACGATCTATACTAATGGTTTAGGCGGCTGCATCGCTGCAGCATATATGGTTAGATGTAAATCTGGTGCGCGACATGTTGCCATGAATCATTATCCGCCAATAAGTAGAAGTGAGCAGGTAAGTAGCCTAAGACAATCCGTCAACAAATTTTCTAGAGATTGCAATGATGATTTTTTAAGCAGAGAATTGGTTATATTAACACCCGGTGAATACTTTAAAGACAGCCGTGGTAAATATTCTATTTTTAAACCTAGCAACACAGATTTAGATCATATTTCGGCACTTGGTGCAGCAGCAAAAATAGAGCAACCTTTAGTCTCGCCGTACAGCATGATAAGATCATCTGATGAAAAATTCTTCCCAGACTTCCGAGTTGAATTGAAGCCAAATAGCACTTTTTGGTATTCTTTCGGTGATTTCCATAAACCTCATAAAGTTCTTGAGCTTAAAGATCATCGCTAATTTTCGTGGGGGTTTTGCTTATTATCAACTCTGCATTCTGGCTATCACAACTTGGCTGATGGCTTACATTTAGAATAACTTACTACCCACCACACAAATGGAGCGTTATTTAGGTTTTAATTTCGCTTCTATGGCCATTCTACGTTTATCCGGAGCCTCCGCCTCAGCAAACTGCGCCTGGCTGTCGCCAGCTGCGTTAGCCCGTCGTAGCCCCTCGGTACGAGGCGAAGACTGGGGGCCAGTTTCACCCTACTCTCACACAGATTTTTACCTGTGCTCCACACTAAATTTAAATAGTAATCCCACATACCTCAAACACCGTCTGAATGTGCTTTAACGTAAATCCATATGTGATATTTTTGTTTCGGAGTGCATCAACCAGCTGACACCAGCTTTCGCCAAGGCTTCAGCTGGCACGGCCAGTCTCCTTATCGGAATGATCTTGTGTAATAATAAGATTATGCTAAAAGAATAAGCGAAAGCTGTCCGCCATAGCTTGCCAAGCTGGAAAGCATGGATAAGCGTAGGCTGGACAATCCATAAGATAAACTACAAAATATGTTTTATGTTTATTTAATCAAATCTATAAAATTTCCTGATCAACGGTACATTGGATTAACTGATGATCTGACAGAGAGGCTTGGAACGCATAATTCTGGAGGATCAGTCCATACTAAACCATATCGGCCATGGGAATTAATTATGTTTTTTGGTTTTAACAATAAACTGAAGGCCGCCGCTTTTGAAAAATATTTAAAATCTGGCGCGGGGCGCGCATTTGCTAAGAAAAGACTTTGGTAAAGGATCTTATGGCATATACAATTCTTTATATCGCAGCTAGTCAAGATGGCTTTATTGCTGATAAAAATGGTGGCCTAGATTGGCTGCCGCAAGAAGCGCCTGAAGGTGAAGATTCTGGGTTTGAAAAATTTGTTACATCTATTGATGCCATTGCTCAAGGCAGTCGAACATTTTTACAAACTATCTCATTCGTAGAATCGGGAATTGTGCCAGACCTGCCATATGGTGGCAAGCACATGTATGTATTTACGCGTGAATCGATGCAAACTAAACGCTCTGATGTAACTTTTGTATTTAGCATAGAAGAGTTTCTTACTATTATTAATCAAAACCCGCTGATTAAACGCGTATGGCTACTGGGTGGCGCGGAACTAATAGCATCATTTAAAGCTTATGATTTAATCGATGAGTGTATTATTACAGTTGTACCCAAGACTTTACAAGAGGGTATAGCTCTACCGACTAATCTTTTTGATAACATGCAAGAAATAGCCAGTCGGCCACTTTTTCAGGGTATGATCGAACGTAAATATATTCGTTTTGAGAATATAAACCACACTAAACTATCAATATAATTTCTTACCCTGTTGCAACATATCTAATAACACCTGCATACGACGTGTTCTAGTTGCTGGCTGCTTAGCCGTTTGTAACTTCCAAACCATGGCATAGATATTAGCTTTATTGAGCGTTTTGAAAAAAGCATACGCTGCTGGATTTTTTTCTAGCTCTATTAAAAAATCTGGTGGGATTACTACGCTTTTGCGGTCAATAGCCTGGTTCCACCGGCCATCAGCTTGCGCAGCTGTGATTGCTGCTAAACCTGCTGGTTGCATACGACCAGCTTGCATTAAACGTGCAACATGTTCTTGATTTCGTTTGGACCATATGCTTTTAGCGCGCCGCGGCGTAAAACGGCGCACGCAAGAGTCGGCATCATAACTTTTTACGTGACCATCGATCCAACCATAGCAAAGCGCTATATCCAATGCTTCAGCATATGTAACTGATTTTTTAACAGCCGCTTTTTTGTAAAATTGCAGCCATAAGCCCACGACAGCAGTATGATTTTCAGCAAGCCACTCTTCCCATTGCTGTGATGTTGCAAAACATCTTACGGTTAATTCTAATTGTT
>DATEBN010000041.1:0-6532 GCA_035287785.1 Candidatus Babeliales bacterium | reverse complement strand
TTTATGGATTTTTATGCGATATTTTCGAGCTATTATTGCCTATGATGGGACTAATTATCATTGTTGGCAGGCACAGCCTATTTTAAATACGGTCCAGGCGACGATGGTTAAAGCGTTTAGGTCGGCCTTTGGTATAGCAGTTTCGTTGCGAGCAGCCTCGCGTACAGATGCTGGTGTGCATGCCAACGGTCAAGTGATTACCTTGCGAGCTGAACTTGGCTTAAGTATTGCACCCACCAAAATTATAGCTGTCTGGAACCATAAGCTACCTTTAGATATTACCATTAAATCTATGGTAGAAGTGACTAGTGATTTTAATATACATGCCTATGTGATTGATAAAATTTACACTTATGACTTTTTTATTGAAAGACCATTGCCGGCTTATAGTAGGTTTGGTTGGTACTATGGTTATGAAATCAATCTTGATAAGTTGTGCCAGGCATTGAAAGTTTTTGAAGGTACGCATGATTTTAGATCTTTTTGTACTGGCGATGAACGGGAAAATACGGTGCGTACTGTAATTTCTACTAAAGTAACTTATATAGCAGCGCGTCGAGCTTATCGGATAGAGTTTCGAGGGCACAGTTTTTTGAAATATATGGTACGACGTATGGCTGGTGCCGCCTTAAAAATAGCAGCTATGCCAACACTGACGGTGGCCGATTTGAAAAATGTTTTAGCACAAAAAAATCCAGAACATACGCTGATGACAGCGCCGGCACATGGTTTAGTTTTACAAAAAATAAATTTAAAAAAATAACTAGATAGGGTTAAGTAATGGAACATAAAGATTTAAGTTTTAAAAATAAATATCATAAATATCGTTATTTACTAGCTGGTATAACGGTGGTAAGTACGGCGTTGCTTTGTTGGCTAGTTTATTTATATTGGCCGGCTTCAATGGCCGATGGGATTCATGATTATGATGCTAAGCGTGATCGGCAAGCAATTTTAGATGTCTTCGAAAAAGATTGGTATTGGTTAGTAGCTGGTGACCGTAACTCTTTTTCGCCAGAATATATGTTAGATAGTAGGTCTCCCAATAAATATAACCAAGCTGTACAAGGCCAAGAAAAAATTAAGGTTATGTTAATTGGTGGTAAGCCAATTGGTTTTATCACTTATTATAAGAAAAAAGCTTACTTAGGACAGATTCATATTATTCAAGTGCGGCCAGAATATCGTGGCCATGGTTATGCTAAGCAGCTTATGCGCGTAGCCATTGAAAATTTGTTTAGTGATCCAGCTATTTCGTTAATTAAGCTCACTACACGCACTAATAATCCAGTGGCAATTAAAGTTTACAAAGGCCTAGGTTTTGTCGAAGAAATGCGCGATGAAGCTTTAGTTGATTTCACTTTAAAACGAGATAATTATATCAAGTAACCGTGCTTTTTAGCCAAAATATCTATAAATAATACTTGATTTTTGACCATAAATATATAAATTTAAGTTTGATTTTTAACCATTATTTATATATTGCCAGGTTTGACAGGTCTATTATGAAGCGTATAATTGATTTTTATTTAAATAGTTGGGCAAACAATCCTGATCGTTTACCTCTGTTAGTTAGAGGGGCTAGGGGGGTTGGCAAGACATTTGCTGTGCGCGAATTAGGTAAGAAGTTTACCAACTTTTTAGAAATTAATTTAGAATCTGATGGCCAAAAACTCAAAGATTTATTTAAAGAAGATCTGGACCCGGTTAGAATAATTCGCAATTTAGCTGTTAGATATAAAACAGAGATTGTGCCCGGAAGTACATTATTGTTTTTTGATGAAATTCAAGCAGCGCCACAAGCGATCATTGCCCTAAGATATTTCTATGAAAAAATGCCAAATTTACATGTGATTGCAGCTGGATCGTTATTAGATTTTGCTATTGAAGAAGTTGGATTGCCGGTTGGTAGAGTAGAAGCATTGCACATGTACCCAATGTCCTTTTTGGAATTTCTAATCGCTAGCAATCATAAATTAGCGGCCAAAGAATTTTTTTTACATAATCCATTGCAGCCATTATCATTATCTACGCATAATTTATTATTAGATATTTTAAAAGAGTATATTGCAGTGGGTGGTATGCCTAAAGTAGTTGACTTTTGGTTGAAAGATAATGCTGTACAGTGTCGAAAAATGCAAGCAACTATCTCTGATACTTATCAGCAAGATTTTGGAGAATATGCTAAGCAGCGGCAAGTGAAATATTTAGCAGAGATTTTTAAACATGCACCATTACAGCTTGGTGGTAAATTTAAATTTAGTAAAATTGGTGAATATCGAAAGCGTGAGCTAGAGCCCTGTTTAAATTTGCTCGAAATGGCACGCGTAATTAATAAAGTGATTTACAGTGCCGGGCAGGGGGTGCCCATTGGATCACAGTCTGATATTAATGATTTTAAATTAATATTTTTAGATGTCGGCTTAGCGCAATCTATTTTAGGGTTGGATATCAGTGAATGGTTAATGGCTGCCGAACAAGCGTTCATTAATCAAGGTTCGATTGTAGAAGCATTTGTAGGGCAAGAACTATTAGTTTATGCTGATCCTAGTACTAGAGCTCAATTGTATTATTGGCATCGTGATACGCGAGGTAGTGAAGCAGAAATCGATTATTTGGTGCAATTGAAAAATCAGATTATTCCCATAGAAGTTAAAAGCGGCACTGGTCGTACATTAAAAAGCATGAATTTATTTTTAGCTAGTCATCCTAATTCACCGTATGGTGTTAAATTTTCGACTAATAATTTTTCAGTTTTTGAAAATATTCAAAATTATCCATTATATGCGATAGCTAAAAAAGTAATCGAAGCTAGTAGTGATAAAGATAGTTTTTATTTAGCCGTAAATAGTTTGCTGTAAAACATGTAATTGCTTGCATTTTTGAACAATGCTATAGTCTAAAATATTTTAAATTTCTAAGCGGATTGTTAATTATGAGTACATTACGCGATATCACGCATCCTGGGGTGCCATCTAATAAAGAAATTGCTTTGGCAGAAAAATCTAGTCGTATTTTATCTAATTATATTAAAAAAACTAAAACTCCAGTCTTGCAACTTGTTGATAATAATAAAAAGCATCAAGAAATCGCCTTGCCGCCATTAGCACTGCAATTATTGATGGGTATTCTAGAGCAAATGGGACGAGGTAAGGCAGTATCGTTAGTTTTTGTGCGTGCTGAGTTAACTACCCAAGAAGCCGCTGATTTTTTAAATGTATCTCGGGTTTATATGTTAAGTTTGCTTAAGGAAGGCGTTATACCATCTTATAAAGTTGGAAACAGCTATAAAATATTAGTTAAAAATGTAATTAAATATAAGTCTTCTATTGATAAAAAGCGCTTAAAAGCTTTAGATGCATTAACTAAGCAGGCCCAAGCTCTTGATATGGGGTATTAAATAAGTGTCAAAGGTGATAGTGCTGTATGATGCTTGTGTTTTATATCCAGCTCCCTTGCGTGACTTGCTAATGCACTTAGCCATTACTGATATGTATCAAGCTAAATGGACCAATGCAATTCATGATGAATGGATTAGAAATGTGCTGCATAATCGTAAAGATTTGAAAATATCGCAGTTAATGCGCACTAAAGATCTAATGAATAAACATGTACGTGATTGCCTAATAGATGGTTATGAGTATTTAATTCCAAAATTAAAACTTCCTGATTTGAATGATCGGCATGTATTAGCAGCAGCTATTAGATCTTCGGCAAAAATTATAGTGACATATAATCTTAAAGATTTCCCAACATCAATCTTAGAGACATATGGGATAGTTGCACAGCATCCAGATAAATTTTTAAACCAGTTAATAGATTTATCACCAAATACTGTATGTGAGGCAATTAAAAGATTACGTGTTTCGCTTAAAAATCCACCAATAGATGCAAATAATTATCTTAAAGTTCTAGAAAAACAATCTTTACTTAAGTCAGCCCAGAAATTACGATCATTGATCGCTTTAATTTAATTGCTGGAATAGGCATAAATTTATGCACAAACTTTTTTTATAAACACTTGTAACTGGTCGAGCATGACTTGTAAAGCCACTGGGTTAATTTCAAAGTCGGTATCAGCATCAAGTACCAAAACTGGTACAGCTTGAAGTTCTGCTGGTAAATTAATTTTATCTAACAAAAATTCGTCATGTTTACGACTAATTTCACTTAAATAATCGACTGGGATGCCAGATTCCCCGACGCGTTTACGCTGATTAGTACGTTGATAAGCAACCTCTGGGCTGGTTTTAAGATAAACAAAGCCAGTAGGAATTCTATATAGCGGATTATGTTGTTTTGAAGTCAAAAAATCGAACATTTGCGTATATAAACCCCATTCTAGATCGCTCATAAAGCCACTCTGATGACTATTACTCGCAAAGCAATAGCGACCAGAGTAAATCGAGCGCTCGACTAATAAATTATTTAATAAAACACCTGAATTATTATTAACTTGTGTTAGCTGGTAATCTCTTAAACTAGTTGTCCGGCGAATATTATCAGCCATTCTGACCATGAGCGTAAAAGTCTCCATGGTATAAGCCCACCGTTTGGGGTCAGTATAAAAATGGCCTAAAAGTGATTGCCCAAATAGTTGTTGTTGCCAACAATCGACTGGTTCTAGATCAATTGTGACATTTTTTAAGGCTTGTCCAGCTAGCTTTAAGAACGTGGATTTACCAGCTCCGATATTACCTTCGATAATAAACATTACGCAACTCTGATTAAGTTTTGACTTTAAAAATATTTTACTTAATTAAATTATTTTGGCTGCTAATCAAGAAGCATAAAATACCAGCAGCGACAGAGGCGTTATAAGAAACATCCGGGTTAACTTGAGGAATCGTAATATGTTGTCCAGAGCCAATTACACTTTTTGAAATTCCAGTAGCCTCATTGCCGATGATTAAGCAAGCAGGTAATTCATAAGTTACATTAGCTGCGTTTTTACTTTCATCTAAGGTTGCTAGAAAAATCTTGCAGCCATTATCTTTCAGTGTTTGCACAGCTAAGGTAGCGTTAGGAGTTAAGTGGATTTCTAAATGCTCTGCTAGGCCGGCGGAAGCTTTAATCACCGCTGGGGTAATGGGAGCAGAGTTTCTGGTGGTTAAAATTACACCAGTTACGCCGGTACAATAAGCGGAGCGTAAAATAGCACCTAGATTACGGGTATCTTGAATATTATCTAATAATAATAAAAAGGGATGTAATTTAGGGGCAAAGAACTGTTTGCGAATCACAAATGGACTAGCTAGACCAACGACTGATTGATGATCAGTGCTTTGCGCTAAATTATCTAAACCAGCGCGCTCTTTATAAACTATCTCAGTGTAACTTGGTAGTAGTCGTGCGATTTGGGCCCAGTTTTTTGGTTCTGGGTTAGTAGTATAAACTTTATATAATTTACGTTTTTTAGCTTTTAATAGTTCAACAATTGGGTGAATCCCATAAACCAATTCTTGATCTACTAATACGACCGGTTTGCCAAATTGAGCTGATTTTTTAGCAGGTTTACTTTTACCATCGAACTTATTATTTTTTTCAAATTTGTTGGGTTTTACAAATTTATTAGTTTTATTTTTATCAGCAAATTTCTCTGTCTTACTATACCTAGGAGCTGGTTTATTAGTTGAAATTTTAGCTGATCTTTGGAATTTAACTGGCTTTTCGGCGGTCATATAAGCTGTGAAATCATCTGCTTCTAAAAAATCAATTGGTTTGTCAAATCTATTTGGTTTGTGCTTATCACTAAACTTAGCTGGTTTGTCAGCCTGATCAGGTCGATCTTTACCGGTAAATTTATTGGGCTTTGGAAAAAATTTAACCGTTTTTTTCTTATTAGGCTTACTTTTAGTAAATTTTTTAGTACCAGAAAATTTTTTGTTTTTACTGTCCTTGCTATCTTTACTAGTTGCGCGCGATATTTTTCTAGAAGTCGGTTTGTAAGTTTTTTTAGTACTATTAGCCATGGGATCTCATAGGTTATGATCAGAAAATTTTAGATATAATTTATGATACCAAAAACTGTTTATTCTGGGTAGTTTAATTGCTAATTTTTATAAACATAAAATAGGAGCGTGAATGGTAATGCAAATACTAAAAAAACTATTTTTACTCACCTTGCTTTTTGGAAAATTGTTAGCTGCACCGCATAAGTTTATTTTTAGTGGTGGTCCTGGTTGTGGTAAGACTACGGTCCTGCTAGCGTTGCAAACCATGGGTTATCAGGTTTGTCCAGAAGCATATTGCGCGCTTTATCGCGAAGCGCGGGCGAATGGCACTTTAAATAAGTTTTGTGAAGATTTGATATATCAACGCTATTTGATTATGCAGCGACATGAAGACCAGGAGTCTCAGCTTGATCCAGCTAGGCCGGCTTTTTTAGATCGCAGTATCCCGGATGTGATTTTTTATGGCAACTATTTTAATGTAGCGATGCCAGAAGATCTAATCCAAAAATTTGAGCGGCATAAAGCTGGCTATGCGATAGTTTTTTTCTTTGAGCCGGTACCAGCACATTTATATCAAC
>DATEBN010000040.1:0-2054 GCA_035287785.1 Candidatus Babeliales bacterium | reverse complement strand
TTAACAGCGACTACGGTAGTAGATGACAGATCTGGCGGTGTCAGTGGCCCTGCTGCTGGTGGTCCAGTTGGTAAAGGTGGCGGCGATGCCCGCTAAATTTTACAAATAACTTAATTTTAAAAATAAAATTAGTTACACTCTCCCCTGAATAAATTTAAAATCAGGGGAGAGTTTTTTATGAATCGCTTAAAAATTAAATTTTTGAAACTATTTTTAAATCTCAGCACGAATTTATTATGGACTAATTGTACAATCATCAACGCTCTGGAAAAGACTACACCTACTACTCTCACACCAGCAGCGCGCATACTAACAAATTCAGGTGTTATAGATACATCGACACTCAGGATAATCGTACCACATCCACCACACGATACTGAACTTGTTGAAACTACCGAAATTACTGCTGCTGCTAGAGCTACGGAAACCACTGCAGCATATCCTAGAACCAGCTCTAAAATTAGTACCAGAAAATTAACCCCTCGTCCCGGGTCAGTTGCCGAAACACATATTCACAGCAGTACTTGTGCTACTTGTTTTAACACTAAAGTAACTGAACATACCGGACCGAAAAGAGACTGCGCTCATTGCTTTGACGCTAGCCCCGGCACCTGTGATTGTTTACACACCATAAGTAGAGCTGATACTAAATAATTTTTAATCAAAAAATAGTACTGAAGTTACACCAGACTGAAAAAGATTTAGCGTGATATCTAGAGGCATAAGTCATAATACCACCGACCCCTAAAAATACTGGCTGAGTAATTAATGGGAAGCGACTACAAACGTGAGTAAAAGAGATATAAGCACTTTCTCTAGTATAAGCTTTAGTCCCAAGATAACCCGGATGCAGTTTTAAATAAGCTTGCGATAGTACAGTTAAATTAGCACCGGTTTCATACACATTACGCCTATATCTATATCTTAACGCTAACAAAAAATCGGTCACGTTACCCAAATGAATCTCACTCTGCTTAGAACTTAAAATTGGATAGCCATTACGACCAAAAAAATGTAAATACCGATTTTGAAACATGACGGCCAATGCTTGTTCTAAGTTATTAAAAAAAGCGTATGATATTTCATAACCCGCCCCCAAAGCATAACACCGCGTACCAATTAGGGTATCAAACCGATCTTGTGTAGTTAATTTACGCTCGATTGGTATTCCACCAATGCCATAGATGACAAACTCCCAAGCTTTATTTGGATAAGCATTTAAGCCGGCCGAAAACACAAGATCATCTAAACCAAATTTAGAATTAGTAACTAGGGTGTCAATATGATTAATGGTACCAATAGTGCTAAATTTTTCTTTTTCTAAGCCAGTTGATACTTCCAGCCACCATAATTTATTGGGCACATAACGGAGATTAAGCAATGTACCACTAACTTGATGTTTATCACAAACATCAATATTTTGCGCTGTCTCGACAATGTGTCGTTTACGCTGATAATAGATCGGTAAGATAGTTGCAATCCATTTACTTTGCTCTAAAGCTGGGTCCTCCGCACCTTCTAATCCAACAGTAAATGCTCGTCTAATTTTAAGATTATAAACTAGTGTCGTAGCAACTAGACCTGTATCTAAACTTAAAATAAATAAACACAGTAAAATTTCAGCCGCTAAAATTTTATAAAAATTTTTAATTTTAAGCTCGCTTATAGTTATTTATAAAAATTAAACTAAATTAAATTATAATTAATTTACTTCTGACAAATTTTTAACAAACAAGCAAACCAGAAACTTATCAGCGAAATCTAAAGATATGTCTTATAAATCTAAAATATTATACTTTACGATCATAATCGTGAGTTTATTAGCAATATTAGGTTATTTTACTAAATTAAACCGCAACGTTAATCACGATAACAATAGTGCTAACAGCCCGTATATTGCTAAGCACGCTGAAGCAACTATTACACAAGCTCTAATCAATGACACTATTAAAAATATCTGCAAGCGAGAAACTATTATTCCTAAATTTTCAACCAGCAGCAGACTCGTTCGCGAAGTTTACGAAATTGCTAGCGAGGTCACTATGTACCACGCT